>JBFMBA010000297.1:0-3638 GCA_040755475.1 Thermodesulfobacteriota bacterium | reverse complement strand
GGAAAGCGAAGGCGCCGCGCTGGGCTCCGTCATCCTTTTTCGGGACATGACCGAGGTGCGCCGGCTTCAGCAGGAGGTGGCCCGAACCCGCCGCCTCGCCTCGCTCGGAAGTCTCGCCGCGGGAGTCGCCCACGAGATCAGAAACCCCCTCAGCTCGCTCAAGGGGTTTGCCACCTATTTCCGGGAGCGCTTCCGTGAGAACCCGGCCGACCGCGAGACCGCCGAGGTGATGATCAGTGAAGTGGACCGGCTCAACCGGGTCATCAGCCAGCTTCTGGAATACGCCCGGCCGCTCACGATGACCCTTGTCTCCGCGTCGCTCCAGCCGCTGATCCGTCATGCCCTCAAGACCGTCGAAGGGCAGGCTCAGGAAAAAGGCATCGCCATCGAAGCGGATCTCCCGCAGGACATCGAGGAGATCCCCATGGACGCCGACCGGATGAGTCAGGTGTTGATGAACCTTGCCCTGAATGCCATCGCGGCCATGGATGCGGGGGGCACCCTCCGCGTCGCCCTTGCCCGGCACGAAGACCGCTGGATCCGGATTACCGTCTCCGATTCCGGTGCGGGGATCCGGACGGAGGACCTCTCCAGGGTCTTCGACCCCTATTTCACGACAAAGCCCTCCGGCACCGGCCTCGGTCTTCCCATCGTCCAGAAGATCGTCGAGGCGCACGGCGGCAAGATTTCCCTGACCAGCGAGCAGGGGAAAGGAACGACGGCGACCGTCATTCTCCCGGTGCCACCGCCGTCACCCGGATGAACGCTCTGTCTGACAGAGCCTGATCGAGGAGTCGCATATGAAGGCAAGAAAAGAGATCCTTGTGGTGGACGACGATCTTGCCCACCGGACGATGCTCCGCACGCTGCTTTCGGAATGGGGATACGCGATCACCGAGGCCGATGACGGCCAGAGCGCCATGGATGCGGTCCACGACCGGCCTTTCGATTTGATCCTCATGGACATCCGGATGATCCGGGTATCGGGTCTGGAAGCTCTTGCCGGCATCAAGGCCTTCAACCCGGCAATTCCCGTCGTCATCATGACCGCCTACGCCTCGGTGGAGACGGCGGTGTCCGCCCTGAAGAGGGGGGCATACGACTACCTCACCAAGCCGCTGGACTTCGACGAGCTGCGCCTGACGCTGGAGCGGGCCATGGACCACAGCCAACTGCGGAAGGAGAACCGCCTGCTGAAGGAGAGTCTCGGCGAACGGTTCGACCGGCGCAGCCTGATCGGGCGCTCCGCCGCCATGACCCGTCTGATCGACACCGCCGCCCAGGTCGCCCCTTCCGAGGCGACGGTCCTGATCACCGGAGAGTCCGGGACCGGCAAGGAGATGGTCGCGGGGCTGATCCACTACAACAGCCTCCGGAAGGACGGTCCCTTTGTCCGGTTCAACTGCGCAGCGATCACCGAAACCCTCCTGGAGTCCGAGCTGTTCGGCCATGAAAAGGGCGCCTTCACCGGCGCCGACCGGCGCAAGGAGGGCAAGTTCCGCCAGGCGGACGGCGGGAGCCTCTTTCTCGACGAGGTGAGCGAAATGTCCTCCGGGATGCAGGTGAAGCTCCTGCGGGTGCTCCAGGAGCGGGAAATCACCCGCGTGGGCGGTTCGGAGGTGCTCTCAGTCGATGTCCGGCTGATCGCTGCGACGAACCGGGATCTGCTCAAGGAGATCGCCGCCGGGCGCTTCCGGGAAGACCTCTTCTACCGGCTGAATGTGGTCACGCTGCCCGTTCCGCCCCTGCGGGACAGGCCGGAGGATATCCCGCTGATGGCCCATGAGTTTCTCGCCCGTTTCGCCGAGAAGAACCACAAGACCATCAAGGGGTTCACACCGCAGGCGATGGACCGCCTTCTCCGCCACGCCTGGCCCGGAAACGTACGGGAGCTGATGAACGCCGTGGAGAGGGGGGTCGTCCTGTCGCGCGGCGAGTACCTGGAGGAAAAGGAGCTCTCCCTGCTCCTGCCGGAAACCGATACCCAGACTTCCCCGGGAACGGCGCCCCCCGACCTGGGCGAATCCCCTTCGCTGGAAGCCGTGGAGCGGGAAACGATCCTGAAGGCCCTCGATGCGGCGCAGGGCAACAAGAGCGAGGCTGCCCGGCGCCTGGGCATCACCCGCAGGACCATACACCAGAAGCTCCGCAAATACGGGGTGATGTAAAAGGAGGCCGTCTTTTGTCACTGGTAGGAAAAATCGTCGATACCCTCTGCTCCCGCTGCGGGCTCCGCCTGGCCCACACCGTCCTGTACGAGGTGGGTGGTGCGGTTCACGGGGTCAAGTGCAGGACCTGCGGGAGCGAGCACCGCTACCACGGACCGAAACCCGAACGCCGCCATGGCTTCCCGCCGCAGCGCCGGCCGGGCGCCGAATCGCAGAAACCGCGGCAGCCGGTCCGACCCGCGGACGCCCGGCAGTGGGAGCTGAAAAACGCCTCGACGGGACCGGATGCCGTCATCTGGGATTACCGCTGGACGGAAGACTACGAAAAGGGCGATGTGATCGACCACCCGCAATTCGGCCGCGGGTTCGTGGAGAAAAAATTCGCGGACCGCATGGAAGTGCTCTTCCGGGAGGGGCGCAAACAGATGGCGATCAACCGTCGGCCGGCAAACACCGATGAGGAGCCCTCATGACCACCGCCCCTCTGACCCGACAATCCCAGCTCCTGCTGCTCGGTCTTCTGACCACCTTCTTTTTCATCAATTTCATCGCCAGGGTCGTGCTCGCGCCGCTCCTTCCGGTCATCGAAGCAGACCTCGGCCTGAGCCACACCGGAGCGGGGAGTTTTTTCATGCTGATGGCCATCGGCTACGCCGCTGGGCTGTTCCTTTCGGGATACATCTCCTCGAGACTCACCTTCCGGCAGACGATCGCGCTGGCCGCCGTCGCGCTCGGTTTCGCCTTCTTTTTCGTTGCCGCGAGCCGAAACCTCTGGGCAATCCGGATCGGCATCGTGCTCATAGGCATCGCGGCCGGGATCTACCTTCCCTCGGGGATCACGATGATCACCGCTTCGATCAGCCCCGCCGACTGGGGAAAGGCGATCGCCATACACGAACTCGCCCCGTCCATTGCCTACTTCTCCGCACCGCTGATCGTCGAAGGGCTTCTCCTCTTCCTTTCCTGGCAGGGGGTTCTGGCTTTGATCGGCTTCCTCCCTGTCATTCTGGGATTGGCATTCTTCCGCCTCGGCCAGGGTGGCGATTCCAGGGGCGACGCGCCCACCCTGGGAAACATCCGCCACATGACCGAGAAGCCGGCATTCTGGATCATGGTCGTCCTGTTCAGCCTGGCCATCGCCACCAGCATGGGCCTGTACAGCATGATGCCTCTGTATCTCGTCGCTGAAAGAGGCATCGACCGCGGCACGGCCAACACCCTGGTCGGACTGTCGCGGCTCCCCGTTCTGATCGTCACCTTCTTCGCGGGCTGGATCACCGACCGCTTCGGTCCAAAGCCGGTGATCGCCGCGGTGATCTTCTTCAACGGCCTGACGGCCATCCTCCTGGGCGCCCTTCCCAGAGAGTGGGTCACCCTGATGGTGTTTCTCCAGCCTGCGCTGTCGGTCTGCTTTTACCCGGCGGGGTTCATGATCCTCTCGCGCATTGTCCCCTCGGGCGCCCGCAACCT
>JBFMBA010000296.1:0-4135 GCA_040755475.1 Thermodesulfobacteriota bacterium | reverse complement strand
AACACGAGCGTCTTTCGCATGGTTCCGGAGATCCCGCTGGTCGTTCCGGAGGTCAACGCGGAGGCCATCGCCCTGTACAAAAACCGCAATATCATCGCCAATCCGAATTGCTCCACGATACAGATGGTTGTGGCCCTCAAACCGATCCATGATGCGGCAAGGATCAAGAGGATCGTCGTGTCCACCTACCAGGCCGTCTCCGGAACGGGGAAAAAGGCGATCGAAGAACTGGATCTTCAGACCCGGGCGCTGATCGACGGCAAGGAGCCCGTCATCAAGGTTTACCCCCATCAGATCGCCTTCAACTGCCTGCCCCACATCGATGTCTTCCTGGACAACGGCTACACGAAGGAAGAGATGAAGATGGTCAATGAGACCAGGAAGATCCTGAACGATCCCGCCATCGCGGTGACGGCGACGACGGTGCGGGTGCCCGTGTTCCATGCCCATTCCGAGTCCGTCAACATTGAAACGGAAAAGAAGATCACCGCCGACGAGGTCCGGACGCTACTTGCCTCCGCACCGGGTGTCCGGGTTGTGGACCATCCGGCGGAAAAGCGCTATCCGCTGGCGATTGATGCCGCCGGCCGGGACGACACCCTGGTCGGCAGGATCAGGGAGGACGAGTCGATCGCCAACGGCATCAACATGTGGATCGTCTCCGACAATATCCGGAAGGGCGCGGCGCTCAACGCGGTGCAGATCGCCGAAATACTGGTCCAGAAATACCTATGAGGATCATTGCCGGCGCGTTCCGGGGCAGGGAAGTCCGCCTTCCCGCCCGATGCCGCATCCGGCCCACGGCCGATCGCATCAAGGAAGCGCTGTTCAATATCGTCGGATCCGTCGAAGGGAAGTCCTGGCTCGATCTTTTCGCGGGCTGCGGCAACGTGGGGCTCGAAGCCCTGAGCAGGGGGGCGTCCCGGGCGGTGTTCGTGGAAAAAAATCCGCGTCTGGCAGAGGCCGTCCGGGAAAACCTGCGTTCCCTGGGGTTGGAAGCCCAGGCGGAGGTGATCGCGGCAGACGCGGAAACGGGAATGCGCCGCCTGCAAAAGAGGGGAGGGTGTTTTGATATCCTTTTCGCCGATCCCCCCTACGAAGAGGATTTCATTTCGGAAATCCTGGGTCATCCGGGGAGCGCCGAACTCCTGGTCGAAAACGGTGTCGTCATCCTGCAGCACTCATTGCGAGAACCACTGAAACCATGCGGCGAAGCGGCGCTGGTGGTGACCGATCAGAGGCGGTACGGTGATACGTTGCTGTCTTTCCTCAGAACACGAAGAGAGGTATGTTGCCGATGAAAAAAATAGCGGTGTATCCCGGTTCCTTCGACCCGATCACCAATGGCCACGCGGACATCATCAACCGGGGCCTGCGGATCTTTGACGAGCTCATCGTCCTGGTCGCCTACAATCCGAACAAGAAAACCCTCTTCACCGTGGAAGATCGCCTCGAGATGATCCGGGAGGTGATCAAGGAGCACAGCAACGTGCGCGTCGAATGCTTCGACGGACTGCTGGTGGACTTCGTGAGGAACGCGGGGGCGAATGTGATACTCCGGGGGCTGCGGGCCCTGTCGGATTTCGAATACGAATTCCAGCTGGCCCTCATCAACCGGCGGTTGAACCGGGAAATCGAGACCGTCTTTCTCATGACGGGCTACAAATGGTTTTACACCAGTTCGACGATCATCAACGAGGCGGCAAGCCTCGGCGGCAGCGTGAAGGGGCTGGTGCCGGACATCGTGAATCAGAAGCTGATCGAAAAATATGCAGGCAAGAAGGAGGGGGTATGAAACTAGCGGCACGGGTGTCGCTCATCAAACCGTCACCGACACTGACCATTCAGGCAAAGGCGAATGCGCTCAAGGCAGCGGGCCGCGACATCATCGGTTTCGGCGCAGGGGAGCCCGATTTTGACACCCCCCAGAACATCAAGGATGCCGCCATCCGGGCCATTGAGGCGGGTTTCACGAAATACACCCCCGTGGGCGGCATCGACGAACTCAAGGATGCGGTCATCGCCAAGCTGCAGAGAGACAACGGCCTCGGGTACAAACGGTCCGAGGTGGTGATCTCCTGCGGGGCCAAGCACACGCTCTTCAACGTGGCGCAGGTTCTCTTCGAGGAAGGGGACGAAGTTCTGATCCCATCCCCCTACTGGGTTTCCTACACGGATATTGTCTACCTGTCGGGCGCCACGCCCGTGGTGATCAAGACGGACATCGGCGACGGCTTCAAGCTTCAGCCGGCGCAGCTGGAGGCGGCCATCACGCCCAAGACCCGGGCGATCATCATCAGCTACCCGTCGAACCCCGCCGGCGTTTCCTATTCCCTGAAGGAACTGGAGGCCCTGGCCGAGGTGATCGTCCGGAAAGATCTCATCGTGATCTCGGACGACATCTACGAAAAGATCATCTACGACGATCAGCCCTTTCACACGCTGGCCTCCCTCGGCGAAGCGCTCAAGAAGCGCGCGATTGTGGTCAACGGGGTGTCCAAGACCTATTCCATGACGGGGTGGCGGATCGGCTACGCGGCGGGCGCCGAAGAGATCATCGCCGCGATGACCAAGTATCAGAGCCAGAACACCTCGAACCCGACCTCGATCGCCCAGAAGGCGGCGGTCGAAGCGCTGAACGGCCCGCAGGAGAGCGTTGCGCTCATGCAGCGGGAATTTGAAAAGCGGCGGAACTGGATCTGGGAGCGGCTCAACGCCATACCCGGCGTGACCTGCCTCAAGCCCCAGGGGGCCTTTTATGTCTTTCCCGACGTCTCCCATTACTACGGGCGTTCCTTCGGAGGAAAGACCGTCACCAGCTCCGCCGAAATGGCAACCTATCTGCTGGACGAATCCGACGTGGCCCTTGTTCCGGGCGGGGATTTCGGGCACGACGGCCACATCCGCATCTCCTATGCGACATCGATGGAGCAGATCGAAAAGGGTCTCGAACGAATCCATGCGGCCCTGTTGAAACTGGAGTAAGAGCAGAAATCATCCTTCAGGAGACGGAGCCTATGGGCGGGATTTTCGGCGTCGTGTCGGCTGGGAGCTGTGCCAAGACCCTCTTTTACGGAACGGATTATCACTCCCATCTCGGGACGGAAAACGCGGGACTGGCCGTCCTGGGCGCTGACGGGTTCTGCAACGTGATCCACAGCATCAGCCAGGCCCAGTTCAAGTCCCGGTTCGTGGATGATTACAGGAAGATCGAGGGGTGGGCCGGCATCGGCGCCATCGATGACACGTCCCCCCAGCCGCTGATCATCCGTTCGAAATTCGGAACCTACGCCCTGGCCGCCACGGGCCTGATCACCAACAAGGATGATCTGACCGCGAAACTCCTCCGGGAGGGGGCCTCTTTCAATGAAATGGCGGACGGTGGCGTGAACAGCGTGGAGCTGGTCGCCAAGCTGATCAACCGGGGCCGGGACATCGTCGACGGGATTGCCGGGATGCAGCAGGCGATCGAAGGGTCGGTCTGTCTGCTGATGATGACCCGGGCAGGCATCTACGCGGCCCGGGACCGCTGCGGCCGCTTTCCCCTGGTCATCGGACAGGAGACAGGTACGGACGGAAACCCCGCCGGTTACGCGGCGGCAACCGAATCGAGCGCCTTTCCCAACCTGGGTTACCAGCCGGTCCGTTCCCTCGGCCCGGGGGAGATCGTCCGTCTTGACGGCCAGGGGATCCACGACGAAAAACCGGCGGAAGCCGAAAAGCACGTCTGCGCCTTCCTGTGGATCTATACGGGGTACCCGGCGTCGGTCTACGAAGGGATCAACGTGGAAAATGCACGGGAGCGGTGCGGGCAGGCCATGGCCCGGGTCGACAACGTGGAGGCGGATTTCGTGACCGGCGTCCCGGATTCGGGAGTCGGCCACGCCATCGGCTATGCGAGGGAATCGGGGCTCCCCTTCCGCCGGCCCCTGGTAAAGTACACCCCGGGCTACGGGAGAAGCTACACCCCCCCCTCGCAGGAGATCAGGGACCTTGTGGCGACCATGAAGCTCAGCGCCATCGAGGATGTCATCCGGGGCAACCGGATGGTGATCTGCGAGGACTCCATCGTCAGGGGGACCCAGCTGAAGAATTACACCATCCGAAAGCTCTGGGACAACGGCGCGAAAGAGAT
>JBFMBA010000295.1:0-8830 GCA_040755475.1 Thermodesulfobacteriota bacterium | reverse complement strand
GATGCCGGCGGCCGCACCCGCACCGATGAGGGCCGCTCACTCACCGGCAAAAAGGGCGCAAAATATACAATATCGAATGAGTCTGTTCCAGATCATATACAAAAGAATGAATCTGTCAAGGGAGAAAATTTTATCCGGGCTTTCGGGGCTTTGGTGTTTAACATGCTGTAATAGATGTTGTAATAGCGGTACTAACGAAGTGTGCCATGTGTGTGGGCAGTGCGTCGGAAGAGGGGACGAAGCGTATATTCTGAATTGGATTGTATACAAAATGATATGATCCCTCCCCCTTCGCGGGGGAGGGATCCGGGGTGTCGGCGGCGCTACTTTGCCAGGTGCCGGAAGGTGCAGATGTCGAACAGCTCCTTGAGATCGGGCTCGTTCTCCATGTTGAGGATGATGTCCTTGCTTCGCTCGATCTGTGCGTCGGACAGGATTCCCTTGCAGTATTTGCGGTAGATGTCCACCGTCTGCTCCATCGTCAGGGGGAACTTGGGCCCTCCGTAGGGCTGATCCATGGCGCCCGTCAGGGTCTTGCCGTTCTTCAGTTTCAGGTCGAGGCGGCCCTCGCCGGCGAAATACCGCTTGGGATATTCCGGATGATAGACGACCTTGACCTTCTTGCGGGCTTCGGCGATGCGGGGGTCCTTGACCGCCACCTCGGTGCAGGTCTTCAGGTCGCACTCTCCGTAGATCATCTGATAGGCCAGGATATGCTGGGTGCTGAAGCGGCTGTCTTCGGCGTTCTTCGGTTCGGCCCGGTCCACCACCTTGCGCAGCTCGTCGAAATGAATCACCACCTCCTCCACGTCTTCATACTTCACCTTGTTGTCCCGCATCAGGTCGGCCAGGACATCGACGAAGTTGTGGGTGAAAAAGCAGAAACCCCATTTCTTGATCCAGGTGTTGTTCGTATAGAAGGGCGCATTGCCGAGCCCCTCGACCATCTTGTCGAAGGCGAGATTCTTGTCGCCGCCGGTCAGCATGTCCAGGCACCTCTCGATGACCGGGTTGCTGGTGGCGCCGCTTTTTGCCAGGATGGCGTTGACGACGGCATTGCGGCAGACCGTGGCCGATTCCCAGAAGTGGGCGTCGGTCCCCCAGGTGTGGATGTAGCCCTGGCCCTGGACCATGGCCAGGCCGAAGGAGGCCCTGGTCTGCTCCTCCGTCAGTTCGAAGGCCTTGGCGCAGCTGGCGGTGGCGCCGTAAATGCCGATGAAGGGCAGGTTGCATATGCCGATGGGGTCCGTGCCGGGCGAAGCCCACATGGCGATCCGGTTCTGCATCTCCTGCCCGACGTACAGGGCGACGATCGCCTCCTGGCCGGAGAGTTTGCATTTTTCCGCCGCCGTCAGCAGGGCCGGCCAGGTGGTCACGTCGCTGATCCCCCCGCCGGGAAACTGGTCGTCCTCCATTTCGGAGGCATGACCGAAGAACCCGTTGATCAGGGCCGCCTGGGCCACATCGGCGCGGAACCCGCACCCGTAGACGCCGCATTCGGGCCTTCCCGGGTTTTCCATGACGTACCGGATCACTTTTTTGCTGGTGGGTGCCGTTGATCCCACCAGGACGCCCATCACCTGCTTGAGCGTCAGCATCTTCACATAGTCGATGACGCTTGGGTCAACGTCCTGGAACTCCGTGTGGGTGACAAATTTTGCAAATGTTGCAGCAATCTCCATACCGTGGTTACCTCCTGACTGAAATGTTGTTGACACGCGGACCCTGTTTTTCCGGGCGCGCGAAGTATATGGGGATGCTGCTCCCCTGTCAAGCGAATATAGCGGATCACAGCGGAGACAAATCGCTTGACTTGCATGGGAAAAATCGATAACGGTCAATCCCGCGGGCGCGATGCGCGCGGTCTTTCACTTCTTGCCGAAAGGAACATGACATGCCTGATTCCGATCTCCGCTCCAAGTATGGCGACAGCGCCTTTGACACGGGACTGACGATCCAGTCGAAGGCTTTCGAGCAGCGCGTCGCGATGCGCGACAGCCTCGACCAGCATTTCACGAAGATATGGCTCGCCTTCGCGATCTCGGGGATGAGCAGCCGGCCGGCGCTCGATACCCGCACGAGGCTGCTGGTGCTGGTCGGCCAGTACACGATGGCCAAGAGTCAGGGCCCGCTGGAAGACACGATCCGGGCCGCGGTGGCCGCCCATGTTCCCCCCCGCGAGATTCTGGAGATCATCCTGCAGTGCGTGGTCTATGGCGGTCACACGACCATCGAACCGGCGCTCCAGGTTTTTCACCGGCTTGCCGGGGAGCTGGGACTGCTCGACGGGCTGCGCGAAACCCAGCTGCCGCTGGAAGGGACCGATGGCGCCCGCTCGTACGAAGAGGAAAGCAAAACCTGGCACCCCGAGGATGCGGCCGATCCCCGCCTGCCCGACCTGATGGAGCGGCACGGCTGGCTTTCGGTGAGCAGAGGTCTGGCGCTGCGGCCCCGTCACCACCTGAACGTCCTGGAATGGCTCGACATCATGGATCCCGATTTCGCCGATCTCTGGGTCAAATTCTGCTACGGGGGCATGTACTCCCGGCGGATCGTCGACGACAGGACGCGCCTGCTGTGCATGGTGGGAGACTGCCTGGCGGTGGGCGAGGAGACGCAGGCCCGCGGACACATGCGCGGCGCCATGCGCCAGGGCGCCAGCCCGCGGGAGGTGATGGAGGTCATCCTCCAGACCTGCATCCATTTCGGCATGCCCCCGATGCTCCGGGCCCTGGAGGTCTTCGTCAAACTGATGGCCGATGACGGGCGGCTCGCCGAGATCGGCAACCCGCCGCTGCGGGTCGAATCCTTCGGGAAGTGACGGGGCGCCCCCCTCGACCGGGAGCGCCTGCCGCAATCCCCGCCGCGCAGGCGGGGTTGCGGGGCGCATCGAAAAGAGCACTTCCTCACCGGAAAGCCCCGCCCTTTGGGCGATGAGCTTTGCGACCCGGCTTACCGCTTGAAGGGCATTTCGTAGCCCTTGAGGAGCTTGGCGAGGCTGTCGATCTCCGACTTGATGTGCGCGGCGAATTCCTCGGGCGTGTCGCCGATGGAGATGTAGCCCAGGTCCGCCAGCCGCTTGGCGATCTCGGGGGATTTGAGCGCCTTGAGCGCCGCGTTGCGGATGAGCGCGATCGTTTCCTTGGGCGTCTTGACCGGGACCATGATGCCGTACCAGTTGCCGGCCTGGTAGCCGGGATAGCCCGACTCGGCCACCGTCGGATAGTCGGGCAGCAGGGGCACCCGCCGGGTGCTGGTGACGGCGAGGGGAACCAGCCGCTTCTCCCGGATATGGGGCAGCGCCACCGCGAAGGGGGCGAAGTAGACGGAAGTCTCTCCCGAGACGATCGCCGTAATCGCCTCGCCTCCGGACTTGTATGGCACGTGCATCATGTCCACCCCGGCCATCATCTTGAACAGCTCGCCGGCGACGAAGGTCGGCGTCCCGATCCCGCCCGAACCGTAATTGAGCGCACCCGGTTTCGCCTTTGCCATCTTGACCAGATCCGCAAGGGTCTTGACGGGAACCGAAGGATGGACCACCACCACCGACGGCGATGTGACGAACTGGACCACCGGCGCGAAATCGCGCATCAGGTTGTAGGGGAGGTTGTTGTAAAGCGAGGCGCTCGCGGCATGACCCAGGTTCACCAGGAACAGGTTGTAGCCGTCGGCCGGCGCCCGCGAGGCGATCTCCGCGCCGATGTTGCCGGCGGCGCCGGCGCGGTTCTCGACGATGACCTGCTGGCCGAAGGACTGGGACAGCCCCTGGGCGATGATACGGCCGACGGTGTCCGAGCCGCTGCCCGGGGAAAAAGAGACGATGAAGCGGACGACCTTGGTTGGATATGCCTGTGCAGAACCGCCGAAGATCAGGAAGAAAACCAGGAAAGACAGGATCATCGGCATCATGCCGCGCCGCATTTCGGCGGCCCCTCTGTGCAACGCAGTTACCCCTCGAAAAGCACCTGTGTTCATTTGGCCTCCTTTGCTTGAAAGATCGTATGGAATGGAAACGGTTTTGTTTGCGAGGCGCGAGGATATCGGGAAGCGCTTGGGCCTGTCAAGGGGTTTTCTCGGTTTGTGTATTCCCGGTTTGTCCTTCGGTGGGCGGTTCCGGCGCCTTTCAACGCGGTGTCCGCGGAGGCAAGCTCCACGGGTGATTCCGCCACGGAGGGCTGCTGCAGCAGCGGTTTTTTCCCTTGACTTGTTTGTCGAAAATGGATATCGGTCAGCCTCGCAGCGCTTTGTAGGGCGGCACTCCATGTTTTCCACACCCCTGATGAACCCTTTCGGAGGAGAACTCTATGACCCGAGACAGGACTGCCAGTCTGCTGTTTCTTGCGGTGGGGATTTACGGTTTCTTTTATTCCCTTCAACTCCCGATGGGAAGATGGAACGAGCCCGGCCCCGGGGTCTTTCCTATCGCCCTTTCGATCCTCCTTCTGGTGTCGGGGGTGTCCTGGTTCATCCTCGGCAGACCCCGGGGGGCCGACAAAGACCTGCGGGAAAAGGTCCGCTGGGGCGACACCCTCAAAGCCCTGGCGACGCCCCTGAAAATCACAGGGGTTACCGCCCTGCTCATCCTGGTCTTCCATCACGCCGGCTACCTCGTGTCTGCAACGCTGTACCTCTTTGTTCTTCTGTTCTGGGTGTCCAGATACCGTTTCATCGTTTCTCTCCCGCTGGCCCTCGCCATCGGCGTAGGGAGCTGGTACTTCTTTCACAAGCTGCTTTCCGTTCAACTGCCGAAAGGGCTCCTCTTTCTGTAGATCTTTTTTAAAGTTGCGGCAGGGAGGTTCGTTATGGATGTCTTCGGCAGTCTTGCCAGCGGATTTGAGACAGCACTGAGCCTGAAGAACGTCTATCTGTGCTTTATCGGCTGCCTGTGGGGGACGATGGTGGGCGTGCTGCCCGGTATCGGTCCGCTCGCGGGGATCACCCTGCTGATCCCGGTCACCTTCGGTCTCGACGCCACCGGCGCCATCATCATGCTGGCGGGCATCTATTACGGCGCCATGTACGGCGGTTCGACCACCTCCATCCTGATGAATGTGCCGGGTGAATCCGCTTCCGTGGTCACCTGCATCGAAGGATACAAGATGACCCTCAAAGGGCGGGGCGGGGCCGCCCTGTTCATCAGCGCCTGGGGATCTTTCGTGGGCGGCACCCTGAGCATCGTGGGGCTCATGGTCCTGGCCCCCACCCTGGCCGAGTTTGCCGTGAAATTCGGCCCTCCTGAAATGTTTTCGGTCCTTCTGGTCGCCTTCGTCCTCCTGGGTTCCCTGGGGAGCGGATCTTTCTTCAGGACCATGCCCATGGTCTTTCTCGGTCTGCTGATCGGCACGATCGGGATGGATCCCCTTACCGGGTCCCTTCGCTTCACGCACAACATCACGGAACTGTACGACGGGATCGGACTGCTCCCGGTGGCCATGGGCGCCATGGGGGTCGGCGAGATTCTCATTGCCACGGAGGAGAGTCTCCTGCGGATCATCCACAAGGTCAAGCTCCGGGAGCTTCTGCCGACCCGGGATGAGCTTCGCGCCTCATGGGGTCCCATTTTCCGGGGATCGGGCATCGGATTCCTGATCGGCTTGATGCCGGGCTCGGCGCATGTCCTGTCGAGCTTTGTCAGTTACATGACGGAAAAGCGGATGGCGAAGCGGCCTGAGGAGTTCGGCAGCGGCCGGATCGAAGGGGTGGCGGGCCCCGAGACGGCCAACAACGCCGCTTCAGGCAGCGCCATGGTCCCCTTCCTGAGTCTCGGGATTCCGACGGGGCCCGCCCCGGCGGTGATGATGATCGCGCTTCTCATCCACGGGATCTCCCCGGGCCCCCTGTTCATATCGAAACACCCCGACGTGTTTTGGGGTCTGATCGCCAGCATGTATCTCGGAAACGTGATGCTGATCATCCTGAACCTTCCCCTGGTGGGCATTTTCATCAGCCTGCTCAGAATCCCTTTCCGGATCCTGTTCCCCGTCATCCTGCTCATCTGCCTGGTGGGCACCTATTCGGTGAACACGAGCACCTTCGAACTGTCGGTCCTGCTGTTCTTCGGCATCCTGGGGTATTTCATCCGGAAGATCAAGTACGACATGGCGCCCCTCATCCTGGCCATGATCATCGGGCCGACCATGGAGCTGAGCCTGCGCCAGGCGCTCATGCGCAGCGACGGCTCCTTCGCCATCTTCTGGGATAGCCCGATCACCATGACGCTCATCGGCGTGTCTCTGCTGCTTCTGGTCTGGAATATATACCGGGGGGTCAGGCCGACGAAGGCCTCCTGGGAGAAGGCGCTGGAGGAGGGAAGTTAGGTCGGTGACGAAGAAGGCCGGGGGTCCCCGATAAATCTCCCATGTTTACTTCCGGGGCATGGTTCCAAAGCTGCGCCAGGGACACGATTCGTATGGAGGAGCAGAGAAGATGGTCGAGCAGGGCAGGAATAAGGGGATCATAGGCAGGGAACTGGGCATCGCGGTCATCGGCGTGGGCCGCATGGGATCGCAGCGGGCCGGGATCGCATCGAACCATCCGGCGGTCCGTTACCTTGCCCTGTCGGACATCGATCCCGCCCGCGCCCGGCTGGTGGCCGAGAAGGTGAACGCCGATTTTTTCTCGGGGGACAACCTGGAGGTGATTTCTCGGCCGGAAGTGGATGCGGTGATCGTCTCCACCCCCGAGCACGAGCACACCCTCCCGGTGCTCCAGGCCCTGCGGCTCGGCAAGCCCGTTCTTGTGGAAAAGCCGATCGCCCTGAGCCTGGAGGATGCCGCATCCATCGTCGCGGAGGTCGAGCGCGGGGGAGGCGATCTGTTCGTCGGCTACACGAAGCGATACACCCGGGCCTACATCCTGGCCAAGGAGCATATCGCCCGGGGCTGTCTGGGGCAGCTCATCGGGGCGACGACGCGGGTCTACAACTCGCGGTCGCAGGCCTTCCAGATCCTGAAACGCTCCCCCCACGCCACGCCGGTGCTCGATGTCCTGACCTACTATGTGAATCTCATCCTCTGGTTTTTTGAGGGCAACGCCCCGGCCGAGGTCGTCGCCCGCGCCCAGAAGGGGGTGTTCCGGGACGCGGGATACGGTGCGGATGATCTGACCTGGGCGATCCTCACCTTCGCCGACGGGGCCGTCGTGAGCCTCGGTGTGGACTATGCGCTCCCGGAGAAGTATCCGACGCTGGGGCAGAGTCCGCGCACGGAGATCCTCGGCAGGGAAGGCGCCATCCTGCTGGACGAGGACCACAAGGAGCACATCCTCTACACGAACAGGGGCATCTCCCACGGGTATGTTCCCGGTCATGAGGTCAACATGGCCTTTCTGGGAACCTCATCGTCCGGCGACTATGCGCTGGGCGATTTCTGGGGGCCCCAGGCCGATGAGACCCGGGGCTGGCTCGATTACCTCTCGACGGGCCGTCCCTGCATTCTTCCCCGGGCCGCTGAGGGTCTCATGACGCTGGAGGTGACCCTGGCCATCGAGCGGGCGGCCCTGACCAGGGAGCCGGTCACCCTGCCGCTGCGCTGAACAAGACAGGCCGCCGTCCAGTCCTCTCACTGGAAACGGCGAGTGCCGCAGACTTACAAGGAGGTGGAGCCATGAAAAGAAGAGCCATCATGATGTCGATCGCGTTGATCTCGTCCCTGATGCTGGCCGCGCTTTCCCCGGCCGCCGATTATCCCGCCAAAACCGTCACCATCATCAATCCGAACGCCCCCGGCGGCGGCCACGACGTGGCCGCGCGGGCCTTCGCCTCGGTTGCGGAGAAGGTGGTGGGGCAATCCGTCGTTGTCGTGAACAAGGCGGGCGCCTCCACCATGCTGGGCATGACGGCCGTCGCGCAGTCCGCACCCGACGGATACACGCTCGGCATGGACTCGACCACCACCACCAATGCCCTGGCCTGGGAGATCGTCAACGGACGAAAACCGCCGATCACGCGGGAGGATCTGCTCCCGGTCGGCGGGCTAAGCGTCAATGTGCCCCTGGTGATCGTCCCTTACAACAGCCCCTGGAAAACCATGACCGACATGGCCAGGGATCTGAAGGCCAAGCCGGGCCAATACGCCTTCTGCTCGGGCGGGCTCTACGGGGGGACCCATCTGCCCGCCGAGGTCCTGCTGCTGGCCATCGGCACCAAGGCCCGGCATGTTCCCCACAAGGGGGGAGGGCCCTGCCTTGCGGCGGTGGTGGGTGAGCACGTCCATTTCGCCACCCAGTGGGCGGGGACGTCGATCCCCCTGGCGCAGGGCAAGAAAGTGAGGATTCTCGCCGTTCAGGGGGATGAACGGATGAAATCCATCCCGGACGTGCCCACCATCCGGGAAGGGGGCGTCGACGCGGAGTGGATCCAGTGGCTGGGGATGTCGATCCCCCGAAAAACCCCCGCACCGCTTGCCGGCCAGGTGAAGGCGATGGTGAAGAAAGTCGCCCAGGACCCGGGGTTCAACAAGATACTGGAGAGCCAGGGCGCCGAAGCGCGCTATCTGAGCAGCGACGAGGTGGAGAAATTCATCAGGGACGAAACGGATGTGGTGGGGAAGATCTACAAGACGCTGCTGGCGGAGGACAAAGGCAGGAAATGAAGACCGGGCGCCGGGGGGCGGCGTTGCAGGCAGGGCGCACCGCGGGGTCGAGACGGCCATCGAAGGGCGCGGCGGAGAAGGACGGCCCCTTCGAGCTGGAGGGTGGATGACAGACAAGAGGTCGGTGTGGCCAAAGGGACGGGGGGCATGAGCAAATCACTGGCTGTTCTGGGTGCGGGCGCCATCGGCAGCAGCGTCGCCGCCGACCTGACGAGGGCCGGCTGCAACGTGGCGGT
>JBFMBA010000294.1:0-5650 GCA_040755475.1 Thermodesulfobacteriota bacterium | reverse complement strand
CATCATCTTCATGTCCGCCAGCTTGTGCGATATGGCCTGGAACTGGCCGATCGGCCGGCCGAACTGCGTGCGGGTCTTGGCGTATTCGAGGGCGTATTCAAAGGCCGAGGAGGCCGCGCCGGTCCGCGCCGCTGAAAGGCACAGCCGCTCGTACCAGAGATAGGCATCGACCGCTTCCCATCCGTGGTCCACCCGGCCGAGCACCGCGGAAGCGGGCACCTTCACGTCGTTCAAAAAAACCTCCGTCGTGGCGATGGCGCGCTGGCCCAGCGTATCGATCTTTCGCACCTCGATGCCGGGCAGCCGGGTATCCAGCAGGAAGTTGGTGATGCCCTGCTGCTTCTTCGCGCCTCTTGACGTCCGCGTGACGAGAAGGCAGTAGTCGCTGATGTCCATGCCCGAGGTGAAGACCTTCTGGCCGCTGATCACGTACCCGTCGTCGACGGCCGTTGCACGGGTGGTCAGGGCCGCTGCGTCGGAGCCCGATTGCGGCTCGGTCAGGCTGAAGCAGAACGACAGTTCTCCCTGCGCGAGCCTGGGGAGCAGGCTCTCCTTCTGCTCTTGCGTGCCGTCCCTCATGACCGCGTAGCCGCCGTAGGTCAGTGTCCGGAACAGCCACATTGCGAGCTCCTCGAAGTGCCTGCCCGTCTCCTCCAGCAGGATGGCCAGGTCTATGGGCGACCCGTCGGCGCCGCCGTACTCGGCCGGAAGTATCAGGCCGAACCAGCCCTGTTGCGCCAGCGCCTCATAGGCCTTGCGCGGCGGAGTCCCCTCGTTGTCGCATCGCTCGGCGTACGCGGGCGGGCACACCTCATCGAGCAGCTTGACCAGATGGGCACGCAGGGCGTCCTGATCCTCGGTGAAGGAAAAATCCATACGTAACGACCTCCCTGATGTTTTAATTTGGAACGTGCAATTGACGGGGGGAACGTAAGCAGCAACGGACTTGCGTGTCAAGGAAATAGTGACAAGAAATGGATCGATTCCCGCCCGTCATCCCTTCCAGTACCCGGCACAACAGCACCATCGTGCAACACAGTCGCGATTCCTTGATCACTGCGTGCCGCGCCATCTTCGCGAGGGTCGGCTCGCGCTTTGGGAAAAATGGTTTCAAGATGCTCCATAGGCCAGCGCGGTGTCGAACAGGGCGGCGAGGTTCTCCGGCGGCACCTCCGGCCTGACGTTGTGGACGGTCGCCAGGATGAACCCGCCCCCGGGGGCCATGACGTCGATCAGGCGCTTCACCCCGTCGGCCACCTCCTGCGGGCTCCCGTAGGGGAGCAGATGCTGCGTATCCACTCCGCCCCAGAAGGTGACGCGGTCGCCGTAGCGCTTCTTCAGCATCTCCGGCTCCATGTTCGTTGCCGAGACCTGGACCGGGTTCAGTATGTCGATGCCCGCCTCGAGCAAATCCTCCAGGAAGAAACCCGCCGCACCGCAGCAGTGATAGAAGAGCTTCGCACCGGTCCGGGCCCTGATGAAACCGAAAAGCTCCTGCTGCATGGGTTTGATGATACGGCGATAGACGGCGGGGGACATCATCGGGCCGTTCTGGGTGGCCAGATCGTCGGCCACGGTGACCACGTCCACCAGATCCCCGATCGCCGCCAGGGCCCGCTCGGCCGTGATCAGGTTGATGGACAGGATTTTGCGCATGATGGCTTCGGCCAGTCCGGGGTTGAGGATGAAATCCATCAGCCACTGCTCGTAGCCGCGCATGTTTCGGGCCTGGGAAGCGATCTGGCAACCGAGGTTGAAAGCGATGGCCCGACCGCTGCGGGCCCTGAGGTCCTGCACCCTTTCCCTGAGGCCGGCGTATCGGGCCGGGTCGGCCGGATCCGGCCAGACGTTGCAGGCCTCCACTTCGGCGGCGGTTTCCATCCCGGCGAGCGGCGGGTCCGTGGCCACATGCTCCCCCTGCGGACCGGCCAGCCACCGCACACCCCACTCGTCCGCGGATCCGCCGGTCTGCGGGGCGGGAGGTCCGGGCGGGTTTCCCGGCGGGTTGAGGCCGAACCCGTCTATGTCGGCGTGGAGGCGCACTTTGACTGCCTCCTCCACCTCGACCAGCTGGGCGCGCCGGTTCACGACGAGGGACGGGGTTTGGATACCGAGAAAGCGCTTGAGGGCATCATAGGCCGTCACCTGAATTCCCGTGGCGGTGGTGCCGCCGAAGTCCATCGGCACGCGGTCCGGCTCACGGTGGCTCAACGCCGTGAGCACGCGGTCTTTAGAGATCATGGTCTGTCCTCCTGATGGTCATTGTTTCCCCGTGGTGAGCTGGCGGATCTTGTCCACCGCCGATGCGCCGTCGGGGGCATACCCGTCGGCCCCGACGGCGTCGGCGTACCGCTGCGTGATCGGGGCGCCGCCGACAACGATATGCAGGCTCCGGCGGTATGGCGCCAGCTGTTGGATGGTCCTTTCCAGCTGGGGCATGGTGGTGGTCAGCAGGGCGGAAAGGCCCACCACCTGGGGGTGATGGGTCTCGATCGCCTTGATGAATTGCTCCGGGGGCACGTCCACCCCCAGGTCGATCACCGTGAATCCGGCCCCCTGCAGCATCATGATCACCAGATTCTTGCCGATATCATGCAGGTCGCCCTTGACGGTGCCGATGACAACGGTGCCCCTCTTGGAGTGATCCCCGCCCGTCAGCAGCGGCTTGAGCAGTTCCAGGCCGGTGTGCATCGCCTTCGCGGCGACGAGCACTTCGGGCATGAACAGCTCACCCTCTTTGAACCGGGTTCCGATGGTGTTCATGCCGGCGATAAGGCCTTCCTCAAGTAGGGTGGCGGGGCTCAGGCCCTCGGCGAGACCCTGTTGAATGTGGCGCTGCACCCCGGCCATATCGAGGCTGATCAGCGCTGTCCGTATGTCGTCCGGTGTCGTCACTATGCATTCCCTCCCTGTTGTTTGAAATGGATCCCGCGACTCCGTCGTCGCCGGGGCGGACCCCGGTCAGTCCTGTCCGGCGGAACGGGCCTACGCAACCTCCTCCCCCTGCCGATGGGGCCTGTCGAGCAGAAGGGCGAAATAGAGAATCAGTGAGATCAGGCCCGCCCCGCAGAACTGCATCAAAAAGGCGCTGCCCCACAGCGTGATCATCCAGCTCCCCATGATCCCTCCCAGGGCGGACGCAAGGGACATGCGCGCCACGTTCATGATGACCATGTAGGTCGCGCGCATGTCCGGATGGGCCTGGCGGTCCACGAAATCGATGATCCCGATGTGCGTCAGGCCAAATCCCGGTCCCTGGAGGAGTGAGGCGGTCAGCTTCCAGAGAAAGTCCGTCTCCAGTGTGAAGAGGGAAAAGAGAATCAGCCGGATGCCGTTCACCAGGAGGCCCATCATGATCAGCCGGCTGTTTCCGAAGGTATCCATCAGGGTGCGGGAAAACATCATCACCGGTATTTCGAGAAGAGTCCAGGTGCCGAAGATCAATCCGATCTCCAGCGGTGTTTTCATGACGTCATCGAAGAAATAGCCGGTATAGCTCGACGCGGCATTGGAAACCACGCCGCTCAGAAAAATGAAGATCAGAAACCGCTGGAACCGTATATCTTTCTTCAGGTGGTCCCAGGGAATCCGGATGGGCGCCGTCGCCGGTTTTGCATCGATGCCCGACCAGGATACCAGACCCAGCAACGCGAAGGCCAGCGCCGTGCCGTAAAAAATGAGGGGGTCGCTTTGGAAATAAAACAGCAGCACGCCCATCAGAATCGTGGCGACGCTCCATCCGTAGGTGCCCCACAGACGGTAGATGCCGTACCATTCGCGGCGGGAGTGCTGATTGAGAAAGCGAAGCGCTTCGCTGTCGATCATGGGCGCGAGCGGCATGAAGCAGCAGTTGAAAAAGAAAAGCATGATGAAAATGAAGAGGAATTTGCCGCCCAGCTCCCAGTCGCGGGCGAACTCGCCCCCGGCCAGACCGATCAGGGATGCAAACAGGGCGGCACCGAAGCAGAAATAGGTGATCAGGTGCTTTCCCGAGCGGAAGGTGTCCGCGATGATGCCCGCCGGGATGTTGGCGATCAGGCTCACCAGCGGCATGATGAAAAAAATCAGCCCGATCAGCCCGATCGCCGGGGTCCCATCGGCGTTGACGAGGACATGCTTGAAGAAAATGCCGAAGAACGGCGAACCGATTCCGAAGCAGATAAAATAGAGAAAGAAAAGCGTCTTGAGATAAGAGGACTGTTTCTTGATCTCGTCCATCAAAAGGGACCGCCTGTGTTCGCGCCGCCTGAAAGGGGATCACGGCGGCGCACGTTGGGGGAGGGGGCGCCCCGCCCCCTGTGACCGCAGAAAGGCCGGGCGGAGCGGGTGGCGCCCCGACCCGGTGCGCGGAAGGAGCGCGGCGTTCACCCGTCTCTATCCGAGTTTCACCTGGGAATCAGGCGCCGGTGCGAGGATCCAGGGCCGTCCCGACTTCAGGAGGGCGCTGTTGAGGGGGTGGGGTATCGTTTGGCGGACGATGTCGGCCACAGCCAGGAGGGCGTCCAGATCCACCCCCGTTTCGATCCCCATCTCGGTGAGCATGTTCACCAGGTCTTCGGTGGCGATGTTGCCGGCCGCGTTGGGTGCGTACGGGCAGCCCCCCAGACCGCCGACGGCCGAGTCGAACTCCGTCAGCCCCGCCTGCATGGCGGCGAGGATGTTGGCCAGGGCGAGATCCCGGTGGTTGTGAAAATGGGCGAGCCAGTGCACGTCCGGATACTTGTCGAGAAGCCGAACGACGGTGTCGTACACCTGTTTCGGACTGGCGAAGCCGACCGTGTCGGCGATTCCGATCGCTTGAATGCCCATGGAGAGGTACCGGTCGACCACCCGCTCGATCTGCCGGTGGGGGATCTTTCCCTCGAAAGGGCAGCCGAACGTGCACGCCATTCCGCCGCTCACCTCGATCCCCTGCTCGACGATCATCGGGACCAGGGTTTCGAACTCCTTGAGCGACTCCTCGACGGAGCGGTTGGCGTTGGAGCGGTTGTGGGATTCGCTGACCGACATCATCAGGTTGATCTTGTCGGGTTTGAGGGGAAGCGCCCGCTGGACCCCCTTGAGATTCGGCGCCAGAAGCCGGTAGGAAACGCCCGGAAGCCTCTCGATCTGCGCCATCACCTGATCGGCATCGGCCAGTTGCGGAACCGCCTTGGGGTGGACGACGGAGGAGACCTGGATGTGTTGGATACCGGATCTCGCCAGGGCGTTGATGATTTCCACCTTCCTGGCGGTCGGTATGAATTGTTTTTCATTCTGGAAACCGTCCCGCGGTCCCACCTCGACGACTGTGACTGTATCGGGAAGCTTCATGGGGTTGATCCTTTCCAGTTGTCTGTCCAGTGTAAAAGAGGTAATCACCTGAAAAAAGCGAATGGACCGAAGTCTCGGGTCCGCTGCGTAACGTGGGAATCGGATTCCGGAAGCGCGGATCGGAGATTTTTCGGGCCCGCTGCACCCGCAGCGTCGCGCCTTTAGGAAAATTCGGGACAGCTCCCTATTTTCCGAGAATAATAGGGAGCTGTCCCCATTTTCCCCATTTTCCCATTTTCCGTTGAGCAAAGCGAGGAGGCACAGGGTCGAAAAATGTCCAGGGCGCGGAGGGATCGCGGTTTCCAAAGATTACCGTTCGCTATCACTGCGGTCCGAT
>JBFMBA010000293.1:0-15484 GCA_040755475.1 Thermodesulfobacteriota bacterium | reverse complement strand
CGCCCAGGACCCGACCGCCGGGCAGAACCAGCGACGCGAAGCCCAGTTCGATGGTGATGCCCCGTTCCTTTTCCTCCTTGAGCCGGTCCGTGTCCACACCGGTCAGGCGCTTGATCAGCGCCGTCTTGCCGTGATCCACATGGCCGGCCGTGCCCATCACGAGATGTTTCATGCCGGGAAACGTAACAGACTCACCAGCTTTTCACAATACAAAAGAGCCTCCCGGGGCTCCCTGTTGACAAATGTTATATGATGGCTTATGATATAAGTCATGAATACTCCAGCCAACATCCAGACCATCCTGCAGGACGGCAAACCCGTTTTTGTCGTGATCCCCTTCGATGAATACCTGCGGCTCTTTCCGGAGGCCGCCGGACTCCCCGAGGGAAAACCCATACCCCGCGAGGTGGTCGGTTTGACGATCGGTAAGGGATATCCCCTGATCCGTGCCTGGCGGGAGTACAAGGGGCTGACGCAGAAGGAAGTGGCGAAACGGATGGGGATCACCCAGGCGGCACTTTCGCAGATGGAATCGGGCCACAAGCGGCTGCGGAAGGTGACGCTGGAGAAGCTGGCCGCGGCCATGGGCATCGGCGCCGACCAGCTGAGGTAAAGGGGGGAACGTGAGGATCATGGGTCTCGATTACGGCAGCCGGCGAATCGGAGTGGCCATCAGCGACGAGATGGGCATGACCGCGCAGGGAGCTGCCACCATCAGCCGGAAGAACCGCCAGGCGGATCTCGACGCGATCGCCGATCTGGTGCAGCGGTACCGGATCGAACGGATTGTCGTCGGTTATCCCCTCCGGCTCGACGGCAGCGAAGGGATCCAGTGCGAAAAGGTCGACCGGTTCCGCCGGCGTCTGGAGGCCCGTTTTTCCCTTCCCGTCGTCCTTCGCGACGAAACGCTCTCCACCATGGAGGCGGAGGAGATCCTCCGCCAGAGGGGCGTGCGGCCGAAAAAAAGGAGGGGGATCGTGGATCGGGTCGCCGCCGCCCTCATCCTCCAGGGATATCTCGACGCGCTCCCGCGTGATACCCGTGCGGACGACAGGCAGGCGAATCCATGAATCTCGCCAGAAGGATCCTCGCAGCCGTCGCGGTTCACCGGCGCAAGACGGTGGCCCTGGTTGTCCTGATCGCAGTCCTGACCGGTCTGTTCTTCTTCCGCTATGCGACCCTGCCCATCGGCGACGCCTCCCTGGTGCGGATCGTGGATATTCCCAAGGGCTCCGGGTTTTTCCGCATCACGGAGATACTCAAGGACGCCGGGCTGGTCCACAACCGCCCCTTCTTCTGGACGCTGGCCATCGTCAAGGGCGCGGCCAAAACGATCCGGGCGGGCGAATACGAGCTGACCGGTTCCATGTCGCCGGCGCAGATCATTGAGAAACTGGTCCGGGGGGAGATCAAGTCCTACTGGGTGACCCTTCCCGAAGACATCACGATGAATGAAATCGCCAAAAGGCTCACGGCGCTCAACCTGATCAATGAAAGAGAGTTCTTCGACCTCGGTACGGACCGATCGTTTCTGGCCTCGCTGGGCATTGAGGCCGAGAGCATAGAGGGATACCTCTTTCCCGAGACCTACCAGCTCAACCGCTCCATGACCACCCGGGAAGTGGTCCGGATCATCGTTCGCCAGTTCTGGAAGGGGATCACGCCCGAGATGAGCAAACGGGCGGAGCAGATGGGATTCACACTCCATGAATGGGTGACGCTCGCCTCCCTGATCGGAAAGGAAGCGGGAAATCGGGAGGAGAAAACCCTGATCTCTGCGGTTTTTCATAATCGCCTGGCCCAGGGGATGAGGCTCCAGAGCGATCCGACCGCCGTCTATCATCTGGAAAAGGAGGGGACTCCCGTCAAGACCATCCGCCGCAAACACCTGGCCTTGGACTCCCCCTACAACACCTACCGCATAAACGGCCTGCCGCCCGGACCGATCGCCAACCCGGGCGTGGATTCCCTCCGGGCCGCGCTCCACCCCGACCGCGTCGGTTATCTCTATTTCGTCTCCACCAACGACGGATCACACCATTTTTCCACCACCCTCGACGCGCACCGCAAAGCGGTCGCAAAATACCAGATTAACAAACGAAAAAAATAAAAGATTTCTCTTGACAAAGAGAAAATCCTCCTCTATCTTGGCCTTAAAGTGGAGGGAAGTGGCTCGTAGTGGAGGACCAGCCCAATGTCTGTATTTCGGGGCCAATATTACCACACCATCGATGACAAAGGGAGGATCATCTTTCCTTCCCGCCTCCGTGATGTCTTTTCCGAAAAATACGACAACCGACTGGTGATCACCAACTGGGACGGTTATCTGATGGTTTTCCCATACGACGAGTGGAGGGTGATCGAAGAAAAGGTGTCTCACCAGTCCCTCCTGCGCAAGGAGGTGCGCGCCTTCCAGCGGTTCTTCATGTCGGGCGCCGTGGACTGCACGCTCGACGGCCAGGGAAGGATCCTCATCCCCCCCCACCTAAGGGAATATGCAAAGCTGGAAAAGGAGATCATCCTGGCCGGCATGATCAAGGTGATCGAGATCTGGAGCAAGGACAGGTTCGAGGCTGAGATGAAGCACAGCGGCGACAACCTGGAGGGCTTCAGCGACTATATGGCGGACCTGGGAATATAGAAGGCCCGGAAAATGGGCGTCTTCCACGTACCGGTCATGACTGCAGAGGTTGTCGAGTCCCTTCGCTGCCGGGCGGGGGCCCTCTATGTGGACGGCACGGTGGGCGGCGGGGGGCACGCCGAGGCGATCCTTCGCAGCTCGGCGCCCGACGGTTTTCTGATCGGCATCGACACCGACGGGGAGGCCCTCGAGGCGGCGGCAAAGCGCCTGGCGCCCTTCAGCGGCAGAACGGCCTTGGTCAAGGGAAATTTCGCCGACATGGATACCATGCTGACCGCGATGAATATCGGATGGGTCGACGGCATCCTCCTCGATCTCGGGGTTTCCTCCCACCAGCTCGACACGGCCGGCCGCGGGTTCAGCTTTACGCTGGACGCGCCCCTGGACATGCGGATGGACCGCAGCCGGGGCAGAAGCGCCTATGACCTCGTACAGACCCTTCCCGAGGAGGGGCTCGAGCGGATCCTCCGGCAGTTCGGCGAGGAACGGATGGCAAAACGCATCGCCCGGTCGATCGTGGCAGGCAGGGCGGACGCCCCCATCAGGACCACGGCCGAGCTTGCCGCCGTCGTGGTCCGGGCCATGCCCCGCGGGGCCGGGCGGCAGCGCATCCATCCCGCGACCCGGACCTTTCAGGCCCTCCGGATTGCCGTCAACGACGAGCTCACAGGGCTCCGCCGGGCCATAGCGGACGGGACAGGGCGGCTCAAACCGGGGGGACGCCTCACGGTGATCTCCTTTCATTCGCTGGAAGACCGGATCGTGAAAGAGGCCTTCCGATCCGGTGAAAAAGGGTGCATCTGCCCTCCCGATCTTCCCCTTTGCGTCTGCGGGCAGAAGCCGGCCCTCAGGGTCGTCAACCGAAAACCGATCGTTCCCGGCAGGGCGGAAACCCTGAGCAACCCGCGCTCGAGAAGCGCAAAACTCCGCACAGCAGAGAGGATTTGACCATGCAAGCCGTAGAAGTTCTCAAACAGACCGTTCGCGAGCAGGACAGGACATCCGTCAATGTCGGTTATTCCACCTGGATTTTCATGGCCACGGTACTGATGGCGGTTTTGCTCATCTATGTCTGGAGCCATGTCCACATGACGGAGCTCCAATACCAGATCGCCAGGGAGCTGAGCAGCAAGGAAATGCTCGCCGAGGAGCACGCCAAGCTGAAGCTCGAAATGGCCACCCTGAAATCACCCCAGCGGATCGAAATGATTGCCCGGGAAAAGCTGCAGATGATCTATCCGGGAAGGGAACAGGTGATCGTACTCAAATGAGCGGCACCTCCCGGAAATGGCTGAAGTTCAGAATCGCCACCCTTCTGGGCTTTTTCCTGATCCTTTTTATCGCCCTTGCTTCGCGCGCCTTCCAGCTCCAGGTCCTCTCGGGCAAGGCGCTCAAGGCCAAGGCCATCGACCAGCACACCAGGACCCTCCAGCTGCAGCCCGACCGCGGCATCATTTTCGACCGGAACGGCGAAAAGCTGGCCGCCACCGTCATGGCCGATTCGGTCTGCGCCGATCCCTCCAAGATCGCCCATATCGGCCGGACCGCCGCCACCCTGGCCTCCGTCCTCCAGACGGACAAGGCATCGATCCAGAAAAAGTTATCCGGCACAGGGCATTTCAGCTGGATCGCCCGGCGTATCCCCCCCGAACAGGCCAATCGCGTGAAAGAGCTGGACATGGATGGGATTTTCATCATCAAGGAGCCCAAACGCTTCTATCCCTCCGGCGAGCTGGCCGGCCACCTCATCGGTTTTGTGGGTGCCGACGCCGTCGGGCTGGAGGGGCTGGAGCTCAAGTATGACAAGATCCTCAAAGGACCCCCTGAGAAATTGATATGGACGCGCGATGCCAAGGGGAAAAAGCTCTATCCCCGGCTCAAGAAGCGCGAGGCCGCACCCGGCGAGCACCACAACCTCATTCTGACCATCGACAGCCGCATCCAGCACCTGGTGGAATCCCACCTGAAGGCGGCCGTGAAGGCCAAGGGAGCCAAAGGGGGCTTCGCCATCGTCATGGATCCCCGGACGGGCGAAATCCTGGCCATGGCCAACGAGCTGGGGTTCGATCCCAACAGCTTCTCCACGGGAAGCCCCGCGGCGAGCAAGAACAAGGCGATCACCGACTGCTTCGATCCCGGCTCCACCTTCAAGCCCTTTCTGGCGGCGGCCGCCCTGGAGGAGGGGGTGGTCAAGGAAACGGACCTGATCAACTGCGAAAACGGCCAGTACCGGATCGCCGACCGGGTCATCCACGAGGCGAGACGCAAGCGCCACGACCTCCTGTCCTTCCGGGACGTCCTGAAGTACTCCAGCAACATCGGCTCGGTGAAAGTGGCGGAAAAGCTCGGCAAGGAAACCTTCTACCAGTACATCCGCAAGTTCGGGTTCGGCGCCAAGACCGGAATCGACCTTCCGGGCGAGGTCAGCGGGCTGCTCCGGCCCGTGGAAAAATGGACGCGGGTGGATGCATCAACCATCGCCTTCGGTCAGGGGATTTCCGTGACCGCCATCCAGCTCATCACGGCCTTTTCCGCCATCGCCAACGAGGGCGTCCTGATGAAGCCCTACGTGGTCCGGGGGCTCATGGACGGGAAGGGAAAGCTGATCGAGACCTACCACCCCACCGAGGTCCGCCGCGTCATCTCTGCCCAGACCGCCAGAAGGCTCTCGGCCATCCTGACCGACGTGGTCAGCGCAAAGGACGGGACCGGCAAGAACGCGCGCATCATGAACATCGCCGTCGCCGGGAAAACGGGCACCTCGCAGAAATTCGACTTCGCCCGGCAAGTCTATTCCAGAGAAAGGGTGAAGACCTCCTTCATGGGCTTCTTCCCGGCGGAAGACCCGCAGCTGGCGATCCTGGTGATTCTGGACGAGCCCCAGCAGGACAAATGGGGGGGCATGGCGGCGGCGCCGGTCTTCCGGGATATCGGGGAGCAGCTTCTGACCCGCTTCAGGACCCACATCCGGGACAATGCCGGCGAGGAGGAGGTCAATCCGGACGACAGGATCAAGGTGAAGCTCGTATCGGCCGCTGCGCCGCTGGTCGCTCCCAGGAGCATGGAGTCGGACGATTCCCTGGTCCCGGACTTCCGGGGGATGACGATCCGCGAAGTCCTGAAGAAGTCCAGGGAGAGGGGACTGGAAATCCAGGTCATCGGAAGCGGCTGGGCTGTCTCGCAAAGGCCGGCGGCGGGGCTCCCGCTGCCGAAGGACCGCCTGTGCACCGTCACCTTCAGTGTGGGTTCATGAGGGGTTTCGATGCAACTGTCGCTGCTGTTGAGGGGAATCGAAGCGCTCGGCATGTCCGGGAGCCCGGATGGCGAAGTGACTTCGGTCTGCTACGATTCCCGGCAGTGCAGCCGCGGCAGCCTCTTTGTGGCCATTGCGGGGCTCAAGGCCGACGGCCACGCCTTCATCCCCGACGCGCTCACCCGCGGCGCCCGGGTCATCGTTCATGAACAGGCGTTCCTTCCCCCTGCCGGAGTGACCGCCGTCCGCGTACCGGACAGCCGGCGCTGCCTCGGCATCCTGGGAAAACGCTTTTTCGGCGATCCCTCCCGCGAACTGGCACTGGTGGCCGTCACGGGAACGAACGGCAAGACGACCGTGACCTATCTGCTCGAGGCGATCCTCCGGGCCGCCGGTCACCGCGTCGGCGTCCTGGGCACGATCAACTACCGGTTCGACGGAAAGCATTTTCCCGCGCCCCACACCACACCGGAATCCTTCGAAATGCAGAGGATTCTCCGGGTCATGGCCGATCAGGGGGTGACCCATTGCGTCGCCGAGGTTTCTTCCCATGCCCTCGATCTCAGAAGGGTCGACGATTGCGCCTTCGACGCGGGGATTTTCACCAACCTCACGCGGGACCACCTGGACTACCACGGCAGCATGGAGGCCTACTACCAGGCCAAGAAACGCCTTTTTTCCCAGGTCCTCCCCGCCGGCGGGAAATCCCGTCCCCACCCGGCGATCATCAACGGCGACGACGCCTGGGGCCGGCTTCTTTTGGCGGAAGCGGGCAGCGCCGCGCTGACCTACGGCCTCGAGCATCCATGCAGCGTCACCGCATCGCCCTTTCATCTTTCGGTCGAGGGCATCGAAGCGACGATCCATTGCGGAGGCGAGCCGATCACGGTGGCCTCGCCGCTACTGGGACGATTCAATCTCTACAACATCCTGGCCGCCGCCGCCGCCGCATACGCCCTCGGCGTCCCCGGACCGTTCATCCGCGAGGGGATCGAGGCGCGAACCCTCATTCCCGGGCGTCTCGAACGGGTCAGCGCGGCGGGGCAACCCGCCGTTTTCGTCGATTATGCCCACACGGACGATGCCCTGCGCCGGGTTCTCCAGAATCTGACCGAATTCCGAACGGGTAGACTGATCACCGTCTTCGGCTGCGGGGGCGACCGAGACAGGGGAAAGCGCCCGCTCATGGGGGCGGCCGCCGCCGAGCGGAGCGATCTGACGATCGTCACCTCGGACAATCCGCGGACCGAGGATCCGCTGGCGATCATCGGGGAGATCGAAACAGGGATCCAGGCGGACAGGCTGGCGGATACCGGCGCCGCGGCGGCGCATCGGGAGGTCAGGGGCTATCTGGTCATACCCGACCGGCGCTCGGCCATCGCGGCGGCCATCCGTCTCGCCGACGCCGGAGACATTGTGCTGATCGCCGGCAAGGGCCACGAGGACTATCAGATCATCGGGACGCAGAAGTTCCCCTTCGACGACCGGTCCGTCGCCAGGGAGGAGCTCACACGACAAGAAAACGCGGGGAGCGGCTCATGAGCGGCGGGGCCCCGGTTCTATCGGCCGGAGAAGTTCTCAAAGCGACGGGAGGGGTTCCGCTTTCGGGCGGGTCCGAATGGTCCTGCCGCGGCGTATCCACCGATACGCGGACCCTCCGGGCAGGCAACCTGTTCATCGCCCTTCCCGGGAAGCATTTCGACGGCCATGACTGCCTGGCCGCGGCGGCGGAGAAGGGGGCGGCCGGACTGGTGATCCGGACCGACCGGAGCGGCAGCCATGCCGCGGGGGAACGGGGGGTTCCCGTGATCGGCGTCCCGGATACCCTGCAGGCCCTGGGGGACATTGCCCGGGCCTGGCGGATGGGTTTCACCCTGCCCGTCGTGGCGATCACCGGCAGTTCCGGAAAGACGACGACCAAGGAGATGCTCGTGGCCATCGCCGCCCGTTCGCGCCAGGTCCTGGCGACGGAGGGAAACTTCAACAACCTCATCGGCCTCCCGCAGACCCTGTTCAGATTGAACCGGGAGCACGAGATCGCCGTTGTGGAGTTAGGAATGAACCGTCCCGGCGAGATCGCGCGTCTGACCCACATCGCCCGGCCGGATATGGGCCTGATCACGAACATCGGCGCCGCCCACCTGGAGGGGCTCGGTTCGCTCGAGGCGATCCGGGAGGAAAAGGGCGCCCTGTTCCGGGTCATGGACGGAAAGGGGGTCGCCGTCATCAACCGCGACGACGATGCCGTGGCCATGCTGGCCGGGCGATGGAGGGGCGAGCGCATCACCTTCGGCCTAGGGCCGGGCGCCGACGTCACCGCCCTGCGCGTGGAGCCGGCGGGTCCGCAGGGGGTCCGGTTCCGCATGGCGATCGACGGCATCCAGACCCCGGTTCACCTGGCCTCCCCGGGCGAGCACAGCGTCCGCAACGCGCTGGCCGCCGGCGCCGCCGCCTGGGCGCTGGGGTTCGACCGCCTCTCGATCGCCGAGGGACTGGCGTCCTTCCGCCCCGTGCCGGGGCGGATGGAGATCCGCCGCCTGCAAAACGGCGTCTTCGTCATTCTGGACACCTACAACGCCAACCCCGCCTCGATGCGGGAATCGCTGAAAACCCTTCAGGGGCTTCGGAAAGAAGGCCGGGCCGTGGCGATCCTGGGCGACATGATGGAACTGGGCGCCCAGGCGGCGGCATGGCATGAGCAGATCGGAGAATTCCTCGTCCAGACCGGCGTCGACCGGGTCTTTCTCAAGGGCGCCCTTTCCCGCTCCATCGCAGCGGGCGCCCTGAAAAAGGGCTTTCCCGGGGAGCGCATCACCTATTTCGACGACCCGGCGGAGCCCGTCGCCCCCCTCCGGTCCCTTCTTAAAAAGGATGACTGGATTCTGATCAAGGGATCCCGTATGATGAGAATGGAAGACGTGGCGGAACGGTTGATGGAGGCATTTGACCTGAAACCCCAAAGGGTGTAAAGGACCGGCACAAAAAAACCGGCGGCGCCGGCAAGGACAGACACATGCTTTTTCACCTTCTCTATCCGCTCCACGAAACATATTCGTTCTTCAATGTCTTTCGCTACATCACCTTCCGGACCATCTACGCGGCGATCACGGCCCTCGTCATCTGCTTCGTCATCGGCCCCTGGCTCATCCGAAGGCTCCAGTCGCTCCAGATCGGCCAGACGATCCGGGAAGACGGGCCTGATTCCCACCTGGCCAAGAAGGGGACGCCGACCATGGGCGGCATCCTGATCATCTTCGCCGTGACGATCTCCACCCTGCTCTGGGCCAATCTGACGGTGGGCTACATCTGGCTCGCGGTCATGGTCATGCTCGGCTTCGGCCTCATCGGCTTTCTCGACGACTACCGGAAATTCACCCGGCAGAACAGCAAAGGCGTGCCGGCGAAGGCCCGCCTGGGCGCCGAAGTGGCGATCGCGCTTTTCGTGAGCGTCATCCTCTACATGAAGCCGGGATACAACTCCGCCGTGACGATCCCCTTCTTCAAGACGGTGCTGCCCGACCTGGGCTGGGTCTACATCCTGCTGTCCACGTTCATCATCGTGGGCGCCGCCAACGCCGTCAATCTCACCGACGGGCTGGACGGCCTGGCCATCGGGCCGGCCATCACCTGCTTCATGACCTACCTGCTTTTCGCCTACTTCGCCGGGAATATCAAGATCGCCTCGTATCTCCAGATCCCCTATGTGGCGGGCACGGGAGAGCTGGCCATTTTCTGCGGGGCCATCGTCGGCGCGGGCATTGGATTTCTCTGGTACAACACCTATCCCGCCCAGGTCTTCATGGGCGACGTGGGGGCCCTCTCCCTCGGCGGTTCGCTGGGCGCCGTCGCCGTCCTGACGAAGCAGGAGATCCTGCTGGCCATCGTGGGGGGGGTGTTCGTCATGGAAACCTTTTCCGTCATCTTCCAGGTGGGCTGGTTCAAGCTCACCAAAGGCAGGCGCATCTTCCAGATGGCCCCCATCCACCACCATTTCGAGCTCAAGGGGTGGCCCGAACCGAAGGTGATCGTCCGCTTCTGGATCATCTCCATCCTGCTCGCCCTGGTGGCGATCAGCACGCTGAAGCTGAGGTGAGGCGCCGGTGATCGAGCTGCGAAACAAAAAAGCCGCCGTCATCGGCGCGGGGATCACGGGAATCGCGACGGTCCGCTTTCTCGCCGGACAGGGCGCGCGCATCGCCCTCACCGACGAAAAGCCGGCCCCGGCATGGGAAAACAGCGTCGCCGACCTGAAAGGGCAGCGCGGCCCTCTCACCGTCGTCCCCTACGGACCGGCAGTCCTCGACGGCGCCGACCTCGTCGTGCCGTCACCGGGCGTCTATCCCGGCAACCCCATACTGAAGGAGGCTCTGGCAAGGTCCATACCCGTCCTGAGCGAACTGGAGCTGGCGTGGCAATTCCTGAAAACACCCGTCATCGCCATCACGGGCACCAACGGCAAGACGACCGTCACGACGCTCATCGGGGACATCCTGCGCGCCGCGGGGAACAGGGTCTTCGTGGGCGGCAACATCGGCGCGCCCCTGATCGGCTACGCCGGCGGCCCGCAGGAAGCGCAGTGGGCCGTGACCGAGGTGAGCAGCTTCCAGCTCCAGTGGAGACGGGATTTCCGTCCCGCCGTCGCGCTCCTGCTGAACACCACCCACGATCACATCGACTACCACGGCAGCTTTGCCGCCTACCGGCAGGCCAAGGAATCGATCTTTTCCCGGCAGACCGCCGCCGACACGGCCATCCTCAACGCCGACGAACCGTCCACGGAGGCGCTCATCGGCCGCCTCAGGGCGCAGGTCGAGTGCTTCAGCTCCACAACCCCCGTCCCGCGCGGGATGTTTCTCGAGGGGGAGACGCTGGTCCGGATCGCCCGTTCCGGCGATCGCGAGGAGTATCCCCTCGGGATGATCCGGATTCCCGGACGCCACAACGTGGAAAACGTGATGGCCGCCATCCTGGCGGCGCGGGTCTGCGGCTGCTCCCCGCCGGACATCATGGGGGCCGTGGGAGATTTTCGCGGCATCGCCCACCGGATCGAATACGTGGGCGAGGTGGACGGTGTCCGCTACTATGACGATTCCAAGGGGACCAATGTGGGCGCCGTGGTGCGGGCGCTCCAGAGCTTTGCCCCGCCCGTCGTTCTCCTGCTCGGGGGGCGGGACAAGCAGGGAGACTTCGAGACCCTCGCCCCCCTGATCCGCGAGCGGGTCCGGGCGCTGATCTGCTTCGGCGAGGCGAGGCGGACCATCGACGGCCTCGTGGGCGGGCTGGCGCCCACGCGGCTGACGGCCACCATGGCCGAGGCGGTCACGGCGGCCCGGGCGCTTGCGTCGCCGGGGGACGTGGTCCTGCTCTCCCCCGGATGCGCGAGCTTCGACGAGTTCACGGACTACAAGGCCCGGGGAAAGGCTTTCCAGGCGCTGGTCAGGACCTTTTCGAGATGAAGACCGCACTGCGCGAAAAGAAACCGGATCTGATCCTCCTGCTGGTGACGCTCCTTCTGGTCACCATCGGGACGGTGATGATATACAGCTCCAGTTCCATCCTCGCCACGGAGCGGTTCCGCGACGGCCAGTTCTTTCTCAGAAAGCAGCTCGTTTTCTTCTTTCTCGGCGCGCTGCTCATGATTCTGATCACACGGATCCCCTATTACAAGCTCCGGAAGCTGGCCTGGCCCGGCATCGCCGTCTCGGTCGTCCTGCTCGTCGCCATCTGGATCCCCCCGCTGGGGATCCGGGCCGGCGGCGCCGTCCGCTGGCTCAACCTGGGGTTCTTCTCCTTTCAGGTTTCGGAGATGGCCAAGGTGGCCCTCATCCTCTTTCTGGCCCATTTCCTCACCCTCAAGGCCAACCACGTCAAAGAGATCGGCCAGGGGCTGCTCATCCCCCTGGGGGTTTCGGGGGTGATCATGGGGCTGATCGTGCTGCAGCCGGACTTCGGCACCACGGTGATCATCGTTGTCCTGACCATGATGATGATCTATCTGGCCGGCGGCCGGATCATCCACCTGGCGGGCCTGGTCGCCCTGGTCCTGCCTGTGGCCGTCTGGCTCCTCCTCCACAAGAAGTATCGCCTGGCCCGGCTGACCGCCTTTCTCGATCCCTGGAGGGATCCCCAGAATTCCGGCTTCCACATCATCCAGTCGCTGATCGCCTTCGGTTCGGGCGGCGCCTTCGGCGTGGGAATCGGGGACAGCATGCAGAAGCTTTTCTACCTCCCGGAACCCCACACCGACTTCATCCTCGCCGTGATCGGCGAGGAAAGCGGCTTCATCGGCGTCGGTCTGATCCTCTTTCTGTACACCGTCCTGATCGTCCGGGGCTTCCAGATTGCGCTACGGGCGCCCGACCTGTTCGGAAATCTGCTCGCCTCGGGGCTGACGATGCTGCTGGCCCTGGAGATTTTCATCAACATCGCGGGCGTCACGGGCCTGATCCCGCTCAAGGGGCTCGCCCTGCCCTTCCTGAGTTACGGAGGCACGTCGCTGATGATGTCTCTGATGGCGGTGGGAATTCTGCTCAATATCTCCGCCTACGAAGCATGAAACAGCACCGGGCATGACGAGGGACCAATGGTGATTCTCAGGGGCAACGGGCACGGCGCGGCCCCGCCGGCAGCAGGGCCGGCAGCGGGTCCGGGGGACGGCAGCCCGAGACCGCCGCGGTGCCGCCACCCCCTCGGGATGGTCATCGCCGGCGGCGGAACGGGCGGGCACCTCTTTCCGGGAATCGCCATCGCCGAGGAGTTTCTCGCCAGGGATCCCGCACACCGGATTCTGTTCATCGGCACCGAAAGGGGGCTGGAAAAGACCGTTCTGGAGGGGATGGGGCTCCCCCTCCGGACGATCCGGATCAGGGGCATCAAGGGGCGCGGCCCGCTGCAGATCCTGGCCGCGCTGGCCATGATCCCGGGCGCGTTCTTGGCGGCCTTCCGGATCCTTCGCGAGTTCCGCCCGGACCTCGTGGTGGGCGTGGGAGGATATGCGTCGGGGCCGGCGGTGCTCACCGCCCGCCTCATGGGGACGAAAACCGCCATCGCCGAACAGAACGCCTTTCCCGGGCTGACCAACCGCCTGCTCGGCCGCGTCGCCGACCGGATCTTCCTCACCTTCCCGGCATCGCAGCGGTGGTTCTCCGAGGGGCGGACAGAGGTCACGGGGAATCCCATCCGGGCGGCGTTCTTTGCCGGAAAACCACCGGAGGAGAAAGAGGACCCCCGCTTCACCCTCCTCATCTTCGGCGGAAGCCAGGGGGCCCGTGCCATCAACCGGGCGGCGGCCGAAGCCCTGAGCGGCCTGGCGCACCTGAAGGACCGGCTCCGCTTCATACACCAGACGGGGAATGCGGACCTGGAAAGGGTGGCGGCCGCCTACCGCGAAGGCGGCTTTGCGGCCGACGTGTCCCCCTTCATCAGGGACATGGCGGCTGCCTACCGGAAGGCCGATCTGCTCGTCTGCCGGGCAGGCGCCACCTCCATCGCGGAGATCACCGCCGGCGGGAAAGCCTCCATCCTGATCCCCTTCCCCTTTGCGGTGAACGACCATCAGCGTCACAATGCCGAGGTGCTCTCCCGCGCCGGCGCGGCGGAGGTGATCGCGGAGCGGGATTTGAACGGACCGGTGCTGGCCGGGGCTATCGAACGGCTCGTCGGGCATCCGGACAGGATCGGAAAAATGGAGGCCGCCGCGGCCGCCCTGGGCCGGCGGCAGGCGGCCCGGGACATCGTCGATATCTGCCTGGCACTGGCCGGGCAGCAGGAACCGGCCGGCGGCAGGCGAGGAAGAGAATGAAAGCGTTTCTTCAGAAAAGCAGCATGTACAGGAAGATCAGGCGTATCCACTTCGTCGGCATCGGGGGGATCGGCATGAGCGGAATCGCCGAGGTGCTCCTCAACCTGGGATACGAGATCAGCGGTTCGGACCTGGCTTCGACGGAGATCACCCAGCGCCTGGACGACATGGGCGCGGCCATTCACCTGGGACATGCGGCCCTGCACATCGGCCATGCCGACGTCGTGGTCACCTCCACGGCCGTCCGGCCCGACAACCCCGAGGTGATCGCGGCCCACCAGCGCGGCATCCCCGTCATTCCGCGCGCCGAGATGCTAGCGGAACTGCTGAAGATGAAATTTTCCATCGCCGTGTCGGGCAGCCACGGGAAGACCACCACCACCTCGATCATTGCCACGCTGCTCGCCCACGGGGGGATGGACCCGACCATGGTCATCGGCGGCAAGCTGGCCAGCATCGGGAGCAACGCACGGCTGGGCGACGGGGAAGTGATCGTGGCCGAGGCCGACGAGAGCGACGGATCCTTCCTCAAGCTGAGCCCCTGTATGGCCGTCATCACCAATATCGACCGGGAACACCTGGACTATTACCGGGACGTGGAGGAGATCCGGGAAGCCTTTCTCCGGTTTGCCAACATCGTCCCCTTTTACGGCTCCACGATCCTCTGCCTGGACGATGTCCACACCCGGACAATCCTGCCGGGCATCAAACGCAAGGTGGTCACCTTCGGCCTCGACCCGCAGGCGGACTACCGGGCCGAACAGATCGTCTACGCCGGCTCCTCGACCCGCTTCTCTCTGTTCCAGCGGTCAGTCCTCATGGGGACCGTGACTCTCCATGTCCCGGGACTGTTCAACGTCTACAACGCCCTGGCGGCAACGGCGGTCGCCCGGGAGCTGGATATGACCTTTCCCGTCATCCGGGAAGGGCTGCAGCGCTTCACGGGCGTCCAGCGGAGACTGGAGAGTCGCGGCAAGGCACAGGGAATCACCGTGGTCGACGACTACGGCCACCACCCGACGGAGATCCGCGCCACGCTCGCGGCGGCCCGCCAGGTGTGGCCGGGACGGATCCTGATGGTGTTCCAGCCGCACCGCTACACCCGGACGCAGGCCCTCTTCGACGAGTTCGCCACCGCATTCGACGGCGCCGATTCCCTGATCGTGACCGACATCTACGCCGCGAGCGAGGAGCCGATCCCCGGCGTGAGCGCCGAGGCGCTCTGTGCGGCAATCGGCCGGGCGGGCCATCCCGACGCCGTGCACCTGTCGGGCCTCGACGCCGTCGTGGACCATCTGATGAACGCGGTGCGGCCCGGGGACGTGGTACTGACCCAGGGGGCCGGCAGCGTCTGGAAGGCGGGAGAGGCCCTCCTGACGCGGCTCGGGAAGGAGGGGCGATGAGCGGCGATGAGGCGTGGCGCGCCGAACTCCGCGAAAAGGTGTCCGGGGAGATCCGCTTCGACGAGCCGGCGGACCGGCACACCTCGATGGGCGTGGGGGGCAGGATCGGCGCCCTCATCTACCCGGACAGCGAGGCCGATCTCCTCGCGGCGGTGACCTCCCTCCGGGAATGCCGGATCCCCTTTCTGCCCGTCGGCAACTGGACCAACCTGATCGTCGCCGGCGGAGGCTACGGCGGCGCCCTCATCTCCCTTGCCGCCCTGCGCGCCGTCGCGGTGACGGTAGGCGACAGCGGGGAAGCCCGCCTGGAGGCCGGGGCGGGCGCCGCGCTGTCCGAGCTCGTCACGCTGGCGGTGGGCCGGGCCTTCACGGGAATCGAATTCTGC
>JBFMBA010000292.1:0-5886 GCA_040755475.1 Thermodesulfobacteriota bacterium | reverse complement strand
ATCCCGGCGACGACCGTCTACGATGCACCCGAATGGCTGGAGGCGGCCTCCGCCGTCATCGTCGAGATCAACCTGAACCGCCCGATGGCGCTGGAGGGATTGCACGACGTCTACCGCAGGGGCGCCGAACCCATCCCGATCGTCGACGATCCCCTCAAGCGGATCGGGACGCCCTATTGCAGCGTCGATCCCTCGAAGATCAGGGGAATCGTCCTGTCGGACCGGGGCGACAGGCCCTCCGAAGAGGCCCGGCCGGACAGGTCGGGGGATGTGATCGGCGGGCACCTCCTCGATTTTTTCAGGCGGGAGATCGCCGCCGGGCGGCTGAGCGAGCCACTGCCGCCGATCGAACTGGGAATCGGGGATCTGGCGGGCCAGGTCATGCGGAGGATCGGGGCCAGCGGGTTCACGAACTTTCGTTTTCAGACGCCCGTCGTCACGGACCCCGTCCTGGAGATCATCGATGCGGGAAAGGTCGACTGGGTTGCGGGGACGGCCCTCCGGCTCTCCTCCCGGGCGTGGGAGAGATTCCGGGCGGACATCGAGCGTTACAAACGCTGCATGGTCCTGCGGCCGGTGACGATCTGCAACGCAGCCGAAATGATCCAGCGGCTGGGGGTGATCGCGATCAACGGCTGCCTGGAGATGGATCTCCAGGGGCAGGTGAATTCGAGCCACGTCCTGGGGACGAAGATCCTGACCGGCATCGCAGGATCGTACGATTACTCGCGCAGCGGGCTCTACTCGATCTTCGTCGGTCCCTCGACCGCCCGCGGCGGGAAGATCTCCGCGATCGTACCGATGGTGTCGCACGTCGATCATACCGAGCACGATGTGGACATCCTGGTGACCGAACAGGGCCTGGCCGATTTGCGCGGACTGGATCCGGGCGAGCGGGCCGAAACGGTCATCCGACAATGCGCCCATCCCGCTTACAGGGGGATGCTGTCGGACTATCTGGCCAGAGCCAAAGAAGAACCCGGACACATCCCTTTCGGTCTCGAGGAATCCCATTCGTTTCATCTGCGGCTCAAACAGCATGGCAGCATGAAAGAGAACGACCTCTGAGGTGCGTCGCCCAGGACCGGCACCGGGAAGCGACCCGCGGCATCCCGAGCCGCAACGGATCGGACATCATTCCACGCATGGAAAGAGGGCCGCATGGCGACAGCATTCATTTTGACCGGCAAGTTTGCGGAGGTGTCGCGGGATCCGATCCTGGCGCTGGAAAAGGCCGGGTTCGCCGTCGAAGTAAAGGATTACGACCGGGTGACGCCCGACCAACAGGATGAGGTGTGCCGCGCCGTCCAGGGCGCCGACGTCCTGATCGTCACCGGCATGTTTCCCATCACCCGCAGGCTGCTCGAGAGCACCGACCGGCTCAGGATGGTCGCCATCCGGAGCGCGGGTCACGAGGGGACCGACCTGGCGGCGGCCACGGACAGGGGCGTCGTCGTCACCCACAATCCCGGCTCCAACGCGAGCTCGGTCGCCGATATGGCGATCGGGCTGATGCTCGCCGTATCCAAGCAGATTGCGCAAAAAGACCGGGAGATCCGCAGGGGGCTCTACAACCGCGGCGGAGGGGAGGATCTGTTCCGCAAAACGGTGGGAATCATCGGTCTGGGACACATCGGCAAGCTGGTCGCCAAGCGCCTGCAGGGCTTCGAGGTCAGGATCCTGGCCAACGACATCGTCGCCTACCCGGATTTTACGGAAACCTACGGCATCCACAGCTGTTCGAAGGAGGAACTGCTGCGCGGAGCCGATTTCGTCACCCTCCACGTGCCCCTCGATGCATCGACCCGGGGGATGATCAACGAGGAGCGGCTCGGGATGATGAAGCCCGGCGCCTTTCTGATCAACACCTGCCGGGGGCCCGTCGTCGATGAGCAGGCCCTGTACAGGGCCCTGGTGAATGGCCGGATCGCCGGGGCGGGACTCGACGTCTTCGAGAACGAGCCGCCGGAGTTCCGACCCCTGCTCGAACTGGAGAACGTGGTCTCCACCCCCCACAGCGCGGGGCTGAGCCGTGAGGCGTCATACGCCATGGCCATGGACACGGTGGACAAGGTGATCGCCTTCTTCGCGGGCGGGACGCCGGAAAACGTGCTCAATCCGGAGGTCCTCCGAAGTTCCGCATAGAGCCCGGGATGGACAAGGCAAGCGGCCGGCCGCCCGGGCAGCGGTGCCCCGGGCAAAGCGGTGGCGCGGCGCCGGATCGCCGGCCTCCGGGATATGTCAATCGCGGCGCATCGGGCCAGGGGCAGACGGGGGAAGCGCCGTTTCCCCGACTGCCCCTGGCGGGAAACACACCACTTGCATCGATTGTGGACAGGAGATCACCATGGCCTGGATATATTTGGGTGTGGCCGGTTTGTTTGAATGTGGATGGGCAATCGGCTTGAAGTACAGCGAAGGATTCACGAAGCTGTGGCCTTCCCTGTTCACAGTGACGTCCATGGCAGTAAGCCTTCTGTTGCTGTCCCTGGCCATGAAAACAATCCCTGTGGGCTCCGCTTACGCCGTCTGGACCGGCATCGGTGCGGCGGGTGTGGCCGTCTTGGGTATCGTCCTTTTCAAGGAACCCGCCCACATGATGCGGATCCTCTGCATTCTTCTCATTGTAGCGGGCGTCATCGGTCTGAAGCTTTCCTCCGTCGCCGAATAGAAGAACGGCGATTTCCCAGGCGCCCGAAAGCAGCTGATACCCGTCGATTCCAGACTTGGGTTGCCTCCCCGGCTGTCCGAAGGGCCGCCGGCGGGCCCCTTTCCCGCATCCAGTCCGCTGATTCGAACGCAGACGGATCCCTTTCTGACCTCCGTGCCGAGCGATTCGCCATGCCTGGCCGGCGGGATTTCGGGAGAGAGACGGGACGTCGAGGCGGGGTCACTCCTTGAAGATGAAGCGGAAGTTGGCCGGATTCAGCATGTCATTCATGTTTGTCCGGATGTGGGTCCGCATGTGCTCCTCCGCCTTCACCGGATCATCGGCAAGGATGGCGTCGATGAGGCACAGGTGCTCCTCCATGGATTGGACGATGCGCCCGGGAATCCGTTCGGCGGCGTTCAGCAGAAGATTGATCTGGCCCTGAAGAGTCCTGGTAATCGTGAGCAGGCGCTGGTTTCGGGTCGATCCGATGATGAGTTCGTGGATGTCGTGTACGTGCCTGTCGCGCTCTTCATCCCGCTTCCCCGGCGTTCGGCCCCTGTGGGGGATGTCCGGTCCTTCCGCTTCCGCCGCCGTGACGTGGCGGCCTCGCCCGTTAGGGCCGCCCACCGTCTCATCGAGCAGCCTGCGCGTGAAGTCGCGGACCCGGCGGACCTCCCCCTTGTCGATCAGACCGATGCAGACCCGCGCCGCATACGGCTCCAGCAGGAGGCGGAGTTCGTAGATCTCCTGGATATCCACCGGGGTGATCGGCGTAACGGACGCCCGGTTGTTGACCACGGTAATCAGTCCGTCGGCCTGGAGGCGGATCAGCGCCTCGCGGACGGGTGTGCGGCTGATGTTGAGATGGTTGCCGAGCCATTCTTCCGAGATCGTCGTCCCCGGCTTGAGTTCTCCCCGGAAGATGGCATTGCGAATGAAATCATACGCGATTCTTGTTTGGTTCGTCTTTCGTATCAAGTGACACCCCCTTGCGGCACTCTATACGATTTTTTGCAGCCGCTCCACAAAAAGTGACGAAAGAGAAACCACTGGTCCGGTACCGATGTACCGCATCGCGATCGGGCGGGACATATATCAACCGTCCAGCCTGAGTCCCATCTCCCGAAGCCCCGCTCTGACGCGGTCGATCGCCTCCCGGTACTCCGGCTTCGGCTGGTGATGCACCAGATCGTAGCACTGTGTGATGTCGAAACCGGCGGCCGGCTTTTGTCCCTCGAAGCGGCCGGCAATGCGATCCAGCAGTGCGTCCGCCCCCTGCCGGTCCATGCCCTGGTCGATGACCGCATCGGAAACCGCGATCATCCACTCGGCTTCCACGGGGGTTTGGCCGTGGTTCATGGTGGTCCGGCAGTGGCGGGGGGCATAGAGGTTCATGCCGTTGACGGGCGCCTCCACGGCCTGCATGGCGGCCTCCCAGAGGCAGAGATCGGTCCCGGGACCCGAGGTCGGGATGACCCACCGCATGCAGATGGTATGGCTGAAACGGTTCAGCGCCTGATTGACGACCGACCTGCCCCAGTTCACATGCGGCATCAGGATCTGCCGTCCGTTGAGCATGTGAATGTGTTCCACCCCCGTGTAGCTGATGTAATCACGGTACGCGATCATCGCGGCGATGGGTTTGGCGATCCCCTCGATGATGGCCCCCTCGATTCCGCCGCAGAACCCGCCGATAATGGCGAAACTGCCGCTGAGTTTGAAGGATCCGTACTCATCATAGACGATCGCCGCCGAGAGCATATCCTGCTCCATCTTCAGATCCGGCAGCAGGGAGAGGAGGATCCCGTCGGTCCTCCGGAGCCCCTGTTCCGGATCCATGACCCCGATGAGGTCTTCGGCCCGCGTGTTGATCGGGTAATAGACCACGGCCAGTCCCGGCCGGCCCGCCTTGCGGACACCCTCCCGCATCCAGTTGAGCTGCCGCCTCGAGGCATACACCTCCATGGGGGCGCCGATGATTTCCCGACCGTCGATATGGGAGAAATTAAATCCTTCGATGAAGTCCGTCCGCGGAATCTGGGCGAAGTTCGAAACGACGAGGCCGGCAAGGTCCTCGGAGAAGGGGGTGTGGTGACCGGGGCAGACATTGAGTTTCTCCTGTCCCTCCACCCGGCGCTGCTTCCAGATGCGGCGGTCCCTGCCCTCACCCATGAGGATTTCCGTCGGGGCCTCCCGGATCGCCGTCAGGATCTCCTCCCGCGTGAGGGCCACCCGTCTGTGGGTGGTAATGCAGTAAATCCCCATCGCCTCCAGGAAATCGATGGCCGCTTCATAGGCCCGAGCGGCCATATCGTCGTCCCGGTTGATGTAGCAGTGCTCCGCGGGACAGGCGATGCCGTATTTTTTCACCAGAGAGCTGATCGTCTCGAAAAACATCCGATCCCACTTCTTTTCCTCAATCTTTTCACCCGTCTGGGTTCTTTCCGCGATCTCCAGTAAGGTAATCATCCCACCCGCCTCCTTTACAGGCTCAATATTTTCTTGGCCACATCAATGGCATCGATGGCATCCCGGCCGTAGCCGTCGGCGCCTATCCGGTCGGCGTATTCCCTGGTGACCGGTCCGCCGCCGATCATGACCTTGAAGCGGTCCCGGAGGTTCATGCTGACCAGATCATCGATGACCTCCTTCAGGTAAGGCATCGTCGTCGTCAGCAGGGAGGACAGGGCAATGATATCGGCGTTGCGCTCCCTGGCCTTGGCGATGATGGCCGCACTGGGAACGTCCACACCGATATCCACCACTTCGAAACCCACCGACTTGAGCATTGTCGAAACGAGGTTTTTCCCAATGCTGTGCACATCCGCCTGAACGGTGGCGATCACGATCACCTTCTTCTTCTCCGTTTCCGACTGAGGGATATTTTTTTCCAGGATTTTGGTGACCGCATCCATCAGATCACCGGATATGACCAGGTGGGGCAGAAAATATTCACCCGCATCGAACTTTTCTCCCAGCACAAGGGCCGCGTCCGTGATCGCATAGCGGATGGCCAGCTTCGGGTCGATCCCGCTTTCGACCACTTCTTCGGCAATGGCCGCGGCCCGGTCATCATCCAGGGCAATGATCGCTTCCTTGAGGGAATCCAGAAGGGCTTTGTCTTCGGGACTGAACTGATTCGTTTCCATGGGTCCTCCTAATCTCTGAATGTGAGCCCCAGGTTCCGGAGCTCGGACTTCACTTCGCTGTAAAGGTTCGCGTATTCCGGAACG
>JBFMBA010000291.1:0-7170 GCA_040755475.1 Thermodesulfobacteriota bacterium | reverse complement strand
AGCATCTCCCCTGCTTTTACCCCGAGAATTTTACCCAGATGATCGGTCAGCACGATCCCGGAAGGGGGCAGGGATACGGGCTGAAGCCGGGTGTTCAGCAGAAGATGCAGACGGCTGTCGGGCTCCAGTCCGTTGATCACCGTCCTGTGGCTGCGGTGGCCGCTCGTCAGTCTGACCGGCACCGCCCGGTAGGTTTCGGCGTGCAGGACGCCGGGGAGCGCCCGAAGGTCGTAGACCGCCCGGCGCGAGGCAGGCTCCACGAAGGCCACCGTCATGTCCTCCTTCTGGGAAAGGGCGAACTGGACATTCACCATGAAGGCGACCGAATCCTTGAAAAAACCGCTGGAGATCATCGTGGCGCAGGCGACGGCGATGCCGATAACGGAAAGGGAGGTTCTGACCGGCTTTCGCTCGATGTTCCGCAGAATGATCCGCGTCGGCTGCGTCAGGCGGCGGCCGATTCCCAATCTTTCGATGAGCGTGACCCGGTACCGCGCCGGCGGCTCGGGGCGCATCGCCTCGGCCGGCGGCTGCCGGGCGGCCCGCCACAGGGAGTGCAGGGTCCCGGCAAGTGCCGACAGAATGCTGATCAGAGCCGCCGTGAAGACGACGGAAGGATGGAGGGTGTAGTGGAGATCGGGAAAACGATACACCTCCATGTAGATCGCACCCAGCATTTTTCCGAACCAGATACCGGCAAAGATCCCTCCGGCCAGACCTGCCAGGACCATCAGGACCACCAGCTTCGCATAGTGAACGCCCACATCCCAATTGCCGTAACCGAAGGCTTTCAGGGCGGCGATCTGCTCGCGCTGGGTGCTGATCGTCCGGCTCATCACCACATTGAGCAGGAAGGCGGCCACACAGATGAAGATGGTGGGGAATATCTCGGAACTCCTCTGAAGCTGTCGGAATTCCTCGGTGAGCAGCCGGTGCGATATCTGGTCATGGCGCCCATAGGCGCCGAACCCTCCGTACCGAGCGACGATACGGTCCAGCCGGTCCAGAACGTCGCCGAGCCTTGCATCGGGGTGCAGGGTCAGGGCCACATTGTTGAAAGCCCCGTCCATATCGTAGGCGCTGCCGAGGGCCTTGCGGCTCATCCACAGGACGCCGTACCGCTTGAAATCGGGGCTCATGGCTTCCGGCTTCATGAGCAGGACGAACTCCGGCGAGAGGGCGGTGCCGGTAATCGTCAAGGTCTTCCATTTGCCGTTGATGACGGCCGCGAACCGATCGCCGGGCACAAAGCCGTGCGCCTGGGCAAAATTCTCATTGACCACGACCTCATTTTCCTTCAACGGATCGACGAGCCGGCCTCTGGTAAGGTGAAGGCGGTTCAGGATCGGCCCGCCGTCGTCGGGGATCGACAGAATCCGCGCGTTCACCGGTTCCGCAAAACCGTCGATCGCCAGTTTCACGTAGGCCGAGACACGGGTTTCGACCTGGCTGACGCCGGGAACGGCCCGTATTTTATCGCTCACGCTCTCCGGCGCCCGCTTGAGGTTCACAAAGACATCGGCAAAACGGTAATCCCGATAGAACCTCTCTCTTGTCAGATGCAGCGAATCGATGGTGCTGATGAACATGATGAAGGTCGCCGCACCGCTGATCACCACGAGCGTGATGGCAAAGACCTGGCCCTTCATCCGCCACAGGTCCCGCCAGAGCTTTCGGTCGAGCGCCCTCATGATTTCACCACTGCAGTTCGCCCGGCGATTTCTTCACCGCGTTGATCCGGACTTCGGCGATCCTGCCGTTGCTCAGATAAATGACCCGGTCGGCCATGCCGGCGATGTCGGCGTTATGGGTGATAATCGCCGTTGCCGTACCCAGCTCGCGGTTGATCCGCTCCAGGGCCTCGAGCACCACGATCCCCGTCTTGGAATCCAGGGCCCCCGTCGGCTCGTCACAGAGCAGAACTTCCGGATTTTTTGAAATGGCGCGGGCAATCGCCACGCGCTGCTGCTCGCCGCCGGAGAGCTGGGCAGGGAAGTGATCCATCCGGTCGGTCAACCCCACGAGAGCCAGCGCCTCTTCGGGCGACATGGGGTCGCTCGCGATCTCTGTGACCACGGCCACGTTCTCCCTTGCGGTGAGGCTGGGGATCAGGTTGTAGAATTGAAAGACGAAACCCACGTTCAGGCGGCGATAGGCCGTCAGCTCCTTCTCGCCGGCATTCGTCAGGTTCATTCCCCTGTAGGACACGGAGCCGCGGGTGGCCGTGTCCAGGCCGCCCAGGATATTGAGCAGCGTCGACTTGCCGCTTCCCGAAGGTCCGAGCAGCACGATCAGCTCTCCTGCCAAGAGCTCCAGATCGACCCCCCGCAGGGCATGGACCTCCACCTCGCCCATGGTGTATGTTTTGGTGAGACCCAGGACCCGAAACACGACCCCTTCCCGATGATCAGGCTTTTTCTCCCTCGAGATCATGCTCGGCCCCCCGGAAGCAAACACATATGACATGCGGTGGACCTGCTTCCCGCCCCGGATCTTTCCCAAAGCCGTCACCGGCCCCCTTGCCCGATGCGATACCTTCGAACATCGCGTTCCCTCCAGGCGCCGGCACGGGAGCGCAGGTTACGCGCTGCAATGTTACAGAGTTCAATGGCCGATTGTCAAACCGGATTTCATTTTTCGCCCATGCGGCGCAGCCGCAAATCTGGTATGATGCGCCATGGGGGAGCCGGATGTGATGCGCGCAACCTGCAGAGCGGGAGTTCCCGATAAGGAAAGCGGTGGATGAAAGAAGGATTCTGGTACAAAACGTCCCTGATCGTGGTTCCCTTTGTCTTTGCCTGGATGACGCGGATATGGTTCGCCACCTGCAGGGTAAAGACCCATGGCCGGCAGTACCGCGGGCAGGCGGACGACATCGACGGCCCCGTTGTGGCCGCATTCTGGCACTATACGATCCTGTTCATTTTTTACTATATGCGCGGGGAGACCGGCGTGGCCATGGTGAGCGCCAGCAGGGACGGCGAATACATCAGCCGGATTGCCCGTAAATTCGGCTACGAAACGGTTCGCGGCTCCAGGGGAGGAGGCGGCCTGCAGGCGATGAAGGGGCTGATCCGGGCCGTGCGCGCCGGCAGGAATGCCGCGATTGTGGCGGACGGATCCCAGGGACCGGCCCGGGCGGTCCAGGCCGGATCCGTGGTTCTTGCCTCGCAAACCGGGGCGCCCGTCCTGCCCATGCTCTGGTCCTGCAGCAGGTATAAACGCTTTGCCTCCTGGGATGGAACGGTTCTGCCCATGCCCTTTTCCCGGATCGATTTTTTTTACGGCGAGCCGCTTTTTGTCCCTCCCGAGATCCGGGAGGAAGGGCTGGAAGCGTATCGGCTGGAGCTGGAAAAGCGGTTGAATGATCTGTACACGACAGCCTGGGCGCTGCACGGAAAAGAGGAACACTGATGTCCGGCGCGATCGACGCTCCGGGCACACCCTCCTGAAGTGACCCGGGAAGGAAGCCGGCATGGCGCATCCCGCCCTGACGCCCGGATACAGCCCCGATAGGGGAACCCCACCCGGGTTGGGCAGGCTGTGACAATTACGGCACACCCGATTGCCCGGTCCCATACCGGGTTCTTATACGGCCCCTTGCCTCCCTATGCCCATTTTCTTTCGCAGGATGGCCTTGACCACTTCCATGGAAATGAAAACCACCGCGCCGAAACCCAGGATGAGCCCGAGGTCCGACGCCGCGGGCAGGGCGATCCCGAAGGCGTCCCGGACCGAGTCAAACTGGATCAGCACGACGACCAGAATGATCTCCCAGGCCAGGGCGATCAGCAGCCACCTGTGGGGCGGGGCCTTGAAGATGCTGAAGCGCATGGAGCGGAAGTTGAGGGCGATGATGATCTCCACGATGATGAACAGGAAGAAGATCTCCGTCCGGGCGCGTTCGATATCCGCCAGGTCGTGGAAGAACAGGAAGAAGAAGAAGGGGACCTCGATCAGGAGCGCCACCAGGATGAAGGCCCGCACATCCCAGGTGAAAACGCTCTCCTTGGGGTCCCGCGGGGGCCTCTCCATGATGTCCGGGTCGGGCGGCGCCACCCCCAGCGCCAGCGCCGGCAGTCCGTCGGTGGCCAGGTTGATGTAGAGGATCGCCGCGGGCAGGAGCGGCAGGTATTCGGGTCCCATGGCCAGGACCACGCCCCCGATCACCACCACCTCGGTGATGTTGCAGCGCAGCAGGTAGGTGAGGTATTTCTTGATGTTGTCGTAAATCCAGCGGCCCCGTTCGATGGCCGCCACGATGGTGGCGAAGTTGTCGTCCCGCAGGATCATGTCCGCGGCCTCCTTGGCCACGTCGGTCCCGGTGATCCCCATGGCCACCCCGATGTCGGCATGCTTGAGGGCGGGGGCGTCGTTCACCCCGTCGCCGGTCATCGCCACCACTTCCCCTCTGGCCTTCCAGGCCTTGACGATCTTGAGCTTGTCCGCCGGGGAAACGCGGGCGTAGACCGACACCGTGTCAACCACCTTCTCCAGATCCCCATCGCTCATCTTCTCCAGGTCCTCGCCCACCAGGGCAAGGTCCCCCTCGCGGTAGATGCCGATTTCCCTGGCTACGGCCACCGCGGTGAGTTTGTGATCCCCGGTGATCATGATCGGCCGGATATGCACCTGCTTGCACACCCGGATGGCATCGATGGCCTCGTCCCGGGGCGGGTCCATCATCCCCACCAGCCCAAGGAAGACCAGATCCTTCTCCAGGGCCTCTTCCTCCACCTCGATCCTGTCATGGACCTCGCGGCAGGAGAGGGCCAGAACCCGCAGGGCCTCGCCGGCCATTTCCTCGTTGGCCTTCAGGATCCGGGCCCGGTCCTCACCGCTCAGGGAAGAGGTCCGCTCGCCGTCCATGATGGAAACACACCGCTCCAGGACCACTTCCGGCGCGCCCTTCATGAAGACCAACCGCTTCCCGTCGGCCATCCTGTGGACGGTGGTCATCCGCTTGCGCTCGGAGCTGAAGGGAATTTCCTCAATCCGGGGGGACTCCAGCCGCACCTCCTCCTGGTGTAACCCGGCTTTCACCGCGGCCACCACCAGCGCCACTTCGGTAGGGTCCCCCTTGATCCCCCACTTGCCATCCCTCTCCTCCAGGGCCGAGTCGTTGCACAACAGGCCCGCCTGCAGCAGCAGCCGGAAGGACTGCTTTTCGGTGTCGTACGCATCGCCTGAGGCACGGAACACGCCCTCGGGCTTGTACCCCGTTCCGGTGACCTCGATCGTCTCTGTGCCGGTGAAGATCTTGCGGATCGTCATCTCCCCCTTGGTGAGGGTTCCGGTCTTGTCCGAGCAGATCACGGTGGTGCACCCCAGGGTCTCCACGGCGGGCATCTTGCGGATCAGGGCATTGCGCTTGGCCATCTGGTGCATCCCGATGGCCAGGGCGCCGGTGACGATGGCCACCAGGGCCTCGGGAACCGCGGCCACCGCCAGGGCGATGGTGAACATGAGGATCCTGATGATGAAGGGAAGATCGACCGTCCCGGTGATCAGTTCACGCAGGATGCTGATCCCGGCCACGAAGAGGCAGATCCCCAGGGCGATGATGCCCAGCCATTTGCCGATCTCCTCGGTCCGCTTCTCCAGGGGGGTCTTTTCCCCCTCCACGGCACTGACCTCCTGGGCTATCTTGCCGAATTCGGTCTTCATTCCCGTGGCGGTCACCACCGCCTTTCCCCGGCCGTAGGTCACCGTGGTCCCGGTAAAGACCATGTTCTTCCGGTCCCCCACCGGGGTTCCTTCCGGGAAGGCATCGGTCTGCTTGCCTACGGGCATCGATTCCCCGGTGAGGGGGGCTTCATCGCAGCGCAACGAATGGCCCTCCACCACCCTGGCGTCGGCGGGAATCTTGTCGCCTGCCTCCAGCAGCAGGACGTCGCCGGGGACCAGGTCTTTGGAAGGGACCTCCTCCTCCCGCCCGTCGCGCAGCGCGGTGATGGTGGGGGAGAGCATCTTCTTGAGGGCGTCCAGCGCCCGCTCCGCCCGGTATTCCTGGACGAAACCCAACAGCGCGCAGAAGACCACGATCACCGCAATGATGGCCGCATCCACCAGCTCTCCCACCAGGGCCGACAGGACAATGGCCACCAGCAGGATGGCAATGAGGATATTCTTGAACTGGTTGAAGAACAGGACCCAGGGGGAGGCCTTTTCTTCCTTCGACAGCTCGTTCGGACCGTAGGTATCGAGCCGCGTGCGGACCGCCTCCACCGTCAAGCCCCGCTGCAGGTCTGTCTCCAGCCCCTCCAGGACCCGGTCGACAGCCATCGCGTACCACGTGTCTTTGATCATACGCATCCTTTCTGTTTCACCGATGATCGTCATCGGTTCGATATGATAGGATTGTATCACTGCCTGTACGGAGGAGGATATGGAAAGCGGATAATCATGTCAACGGGAATCATGACGCGGGACTGTTGACATGGGGTTTTTATCACACCCCTTTCACCCCGCCTGTAAGATGGGGCTTGGGGGGACCTCTCCCGGCCAGGGCAGGGCCGGTCCCTCAGGCAACGGCGATATGCACCGGAGAGCTCGTCACATTCGGGACCCGCCCCTTTCCAGGGCGATGACGCCGGAGCGGGTGAAGTCTTCCATGCCCAACTCCTCGAGCCGGGTCAGGATTGCTTCAAGCTCCTCCGTATCACCGGTAAATTCCAGGATGAGGGCGTCTGATTCCTCGTGTACCGTTTTTCCGCAATGCGCCTTCACCAGTTCATCGATCGCCGCCTGCCGCTCCTTCACCCGCGGGAGGCGGGCGATGATCATCTCCCTGCGGACCGCATCGGGCCGGCGGAGTCTTTTGGCCTCCCGCACGTCAACCAGACGGTTCAGCTGTTTGATCACCTTGGCAATCGTATCGGGGGTCGTCAGGGTGGTGATGATGATCTTGGTCACCGAAGGATCCCGGGTGATGTTCGCCGAGATGCTTTCGATATTGAATCCCCGGGCGCTGAAGGTGCCGGCGATGCGGGCCAGGACGTCGGGCCTGTTGTTGACGATGACGGCGATCGCCCGTTCCTTGAATGGGGTCGGCATGGTGGCTCCTTCTCCCTTCCTGGGTGGTTTGGTATCTTTGAACGTTCCGGGATCGGAATCTCAATGGGCGCAAGGTTCACGTTTCACGCCACCGCCTTACGGACATTGCCGAAG
>JBFMBA010000290.1:0-6214 GCA_040755475.1 Thermodesulfobacteriota bacterium | reverse complement strand
GACGGTCGCGCCCGGTCCGGTGGGGCGGGAGAGGATTGAAGCCTATTTCTTCGCCGGCGCGGCTGCTTTGGGCGCCTTGGACGGTTTGGCCTTTGTCGGCGGCCAATAATAGTTGGCGGCGAAAGAATAGGGCGGGGTCATGAAGCGCTTGGCCGGAACCACCTTTGCCGCGTACGCGCGCTGCGAATCGTAGACCTTCTTGAACACGGGGTTTTTGGCCGACTCTTCCGCGGCGATTTCATCCCACGCCTGCAGGAACGCGGTCAGTACCTCGGGAGGCGTCCGCATGACCTGCGTGCCGAATTTGGTGCGCATCTCCTCCAGCGCATCGGCATTCTGCTTCTGCCATTTCACCCACCAGCGCACGTAGTTGTCGTTCACGGCGGAGCGGATCGCCTCCTGCTGCTGGGCCGGCAGGCTCTTCCACACGTCGGCGTTGATAATGAGCTCGGCGACCACGGTCGGCTCGTGCATACCCGGCATGTAGTAGTACTTGTATATCTGCGGCAGCCCCAGCTTCAGGTCTTCGGCGGGGGCCACCCACTCGGCGCAGTCGATCACGCCTCGCTGCGCGGCGGCCGCGATCTCGCCGCCGGGCATGTTCACCGTGCTCATACCCATGCGCTTGAAGATATCGCCGACGATGCCCGTCTGACGGCATTTCAGGCCCTTGAAGTCCTTCAGGTCCTTGATGGGCCGCTTGAACCAGCCGAAGGCCTGCGGGCTGGAGGGCATGCTCGGGAAGGCGACGACATTCATCTTGATCGTGTTCTGGTACCAATCCCAGTACATGTCCATCCCGCCGCCTTCGTACATCCAGCCGAGGAAGTCCATGTGGTCCATGCCGAAGGGCCCGGCCGGCGTGGAGGCGAACAGCGTCGCTGCCGAGTCCTTACCCTGCCAGTAGTAGGTCACCCCATGCCCGCCGTCGAGGACCTTCTTGTTGATGGCGTCGAGTAACTCGAAGGGCGGCACCACCTGTCCGCCCGCCATGGCCTCGATCTTCAGGGCGCCGCCGGTTAGTTTTTCCACGCGGTCGGCCAGCCCCTTGAAGTTTTCCTGCAGCGTCGAGGCCGCCGGCCAGCACGACTGCATTTTGAGCACCCGGGGAGCCGGTGGCTGCGCCCAAGCCAGTGCGCTGATCCCGAGGGTCAGGAATACCACTGTTGCAAACCTGACTGTTTTAAAAGCCGATATTTGCATCGCCTTCTCCTTTCAGTTAAGAAAAATGAATGAACCCGACTGTGTAAAACCCGCCTTCCGCTACTTCCTGGTCTTCCTTTCCTCTTTCCCAGGTTTCTTCGCCTCTGGAATGTCGCCCGTGTCCCCTTCTTCGAGCGCATCACCTTTCGACGTTTCGCTGCCGTACTGCGCTTCGAGTGCAGTTTCTTTAGACATTTCGCTGCCGTATTCGTCTTCGAGGGTATATTCCCCCTGCTGTTTTTCGATGGCGGCATCTTCCGCGCTCGAAGGCGCCATGCGCTCGAGCGTCGCCCGCTCGGTCAATGTGGTCGGGAGCCACAGCGAGATGCTGGGGACGAACAGGACGATCAGGATGCAGATGGACTGGATCCACATGAAGTCGAACATTCCCTTGTAGATGGTGATCAGACTCCACTGCGGCACCACCTGCTTGAGGTAGTAGGCCGACATCGCCACCGGCGGCGACAGGAACGCCGTCTGCATCGTGACCGCCACCAGCGCGCCGAACCAGATCAGGTCGAAATGGAGCGCCTGAATCACCGGAGCGAATATGGGCAGGAACACCAGTATGATGGCGGGCCACTCGAAGGGCCAGCCGAGCAGAAAAATCAGCACCAGGACGAGCAGCATCATCATCATCGGCGGCAGAGGCAGTGCCAGCAGCGATCGCGTCATCCATTCGGCGGTCCCCAACCGTGAGAACACGGCGCCGAAAATATTCGAGGTCGCCGCCAGGAACATCACCATGCTCGTGGTATTCATGGTGCTCACGCAGGCGTTCCTGAGCCCGGAAAAGGTGAACCTGCGGTAGGCAAGCGCCAGCAGCAATGCGCCGAAACAACCGACGGAGGCGGCTTCGGTCGGCGTGGCCATCCCCATCAGGATCGACCCCAGGGTGCAGGTGATCAGCAGGCCGAGCGGGACCATGCCGAGGAACATCTCCTTGACCACAACGGTCCAGGACGTGGGCCGTTCGTCCGGCGGAACCGGCGGACCGAGCTTGGGATTGAGGAAGCTGCGCAGCAGGGTGTACGCGATGTACATCCCGGCGAGCAGGAATCCCGGGCCGAAAGCCGCGGCGTACAGGTCCGCGACCGACACGCCCAGCACCGGGCCCATGACGATCAACATGACCGAAGGCGGAACCAGGATCCCGAGTGTGCCGCCGGCGGCTATCGAACCGGCGGCCATGCGCGCGTCGTAGCCGGCCTTGATCATGATGGGCGCGGCCATGATGCCGAGCACCGTGACCGCCGCGCCGACAATCCCGGTGGCCATCGCGAACACCGTCGCGGTCAGGATCACCCCGATGTACAGCGCGCCGCGGACCGGCGCGAGCAGGTCGCGAAATGCTCGGAACAGCCGCTCCATCAGCCCTGCCTGTTCGGTGATATAGCCCATCAAGATGAACAGGGGCACCGCGGCCAGCTCTTCCATTTTCATCAGGCCGATGGTCTGCAGATAGGCGAGGTCGAGCACCATGTGGCCGAGGCCCGCGTAGCCGAAGGCCAAAGCGAGGATCAGCAGTGTGAATGAAATCGGGAAGCCGATGAAAATCACCCCGATCATCAAGATCAACATGACCAGGCCAAGACCCTCGAGGCCGGTCATATCTCACCCCCGATCTTGTGCTCGAATTCCTTGCCTGTGCGCATCATATACCAGCTTTTCAGAACTTCCGACACGCCCTGGATCATCATCAGCAGCGCGGTGAGCGGTACCACCGATTTGAGCGGCCACAGATGCGGGGTCCACGGTGTCTGCTGGGACAGTTCGCCAAGCGTGAAGGCTTGCCAGGCATCGTCGATACTGGTTAAGAACAGCAGAATCATGCCCGGGAAGAAGAACAGGATGTAGGCGTAGAAATCGATCCTGCCCTTGGTGGTTTCGGAGAATTTCTCCCACAGCATGTCGGTGCGGATGTGGGCGCCGCGGCGCAGCGCGAAAGCCGCACCGAGCATGAACAGTGCGCCGTACAGCATGTAGGAGAGTTCATAGGCCCAGATCGTAGGGTCGTCGAAGAAATAGCGCGACACGACCTCGTAGAAGACGACGATGGCCAGCGGGATGCACAGCCAGGCGAAGGCGCTGCCGGTCCACTCGGAAAACCGGTCTATTGTCCTGATCGTTCGATAGTAGCGCGGTGAAAAGTCAGCCATGGGGGCCTCTCGCCGTGACGAAGGGTCTGCCCGCGAAGCGAAACCTTTCCGTCAAAGGGGTTCATCCCGTATATGCCCATCGTCCGGTTCGTGAAGGACGGTCAATGGTGATGGCCAAATCACTGCGCGGGGGGTGGAGGTTGGTCAGTCACCCTGTTTCGTTTACGGTAAAACGGCTTGACGCGAACGGCTCAGCGTCCTTTTCAGCCATCACCGAGCCAGCCCCAGGCACGGTGGTTCTTTGACCGGGCACGAAACCCCAAACCCGCCCGGCGGGCAGGATTGGGGACGCATTCGAAAAAAGAACATATCGTTACCTGGAAGTCCCGGCCTGTGGGCGGGGAGCTCCACAACAGGTTGTGTCCGATGGCCCGAACTATAGGGAGGGTCATTTCCCTTGTCAAGAGGTATTTTGTCAGGAAGTGAGGTGCCTATCCGGGTGGAGCGCCTCTGATCCCGCGAGTCCGAGAAGTGCTCTTGCCTCGTCGGGCTTGGCGGGCTCCCTGCCTAGAAGCCGCAGGATCGCAATCGCCTTGGCCACCATCTGGCTGTTGCTCGATGCCGGCTTTCCCCTCTCGATGTGCAGGCTGTCTTCCAATCCGATCCGCACATGTCCGCCCAGCACCGCCGTCAGCGCCACCATGGGAAAGGCCATCGCACCGATTCCAAAGCCGCTCCACAGGGCGCCGGGAGGAAGCAGGCCTTTCATGGCGATCATGATCTCCGGCGTGGCGGGCGCTCCCCAGCGGATGCCGGTGCAGATCTGAAAGAGGGGAGGGTGGGCTATCCGGCCCGAGAGGATCAGGTGCTTTGCCTTTTCGATATGCCCCGTATCGAAGACCTCAAGCTCGGGCTTTATCCCGGCGGAGCGGATCTGCTCCGCCATCCATTCCACATGGGGCAGGTGGTTGATCAGTACGTGGGGGCCGAAATCCATCGAACCCAAGTCCAGGGAGCAGATCTCCGGCTTGAGGGCAAGTACATGGGCGATTCGCCGCTCGGGATGGCAAAGCGTGGTGCCGGGTCCGGCGCGGGAGGGATCGTTCACGTCGGGAATGAAGCGGGCGCCCGGGCCCGTGGTCAGGTTAATCAGGATGTCCGAATGATCGCGGATGCGACGCACCGTCTCCTCGTACAGCTGCATCGCCATCGACGGTTGTCCCGTTAGAGGATCCCTGACATGAATGTGGGCGACGGCCGCGCCGGCTTCACGGGCTAGACGGGCGCTCTCGGCAATCTGTCTCGGGGTGACGGGCAAGGCGTCATTGGAGGCGCGATCGCCCATGGAACCGGTGACGGCTACCGTCACCACCACCTTTTCTGAATCCATATAAGGGCTCTTGATGGGCGATTGTCGCCTGGGGGGATCGGTACCTCTTCCGGAGGTCATCCGGACCCATCTCACCGGATCTCGGAGCATCATCGCCATCGGGCAGCATCGGGTCCGCACCCGCCGTTTGCAGGCGAGACGCCGGCGGGCACGCGGTCACTGTCTCCTCCGTCGCCGGGCCGCCGGCGGGACCGGCCACGCATGTTCCGGGGCCTGCTGCCGGCATGCCGCCGGTTCCCCCCTGTCGCCAGTCCGTCTTCACGCCGGCGTCATTGATCACCGCAGACCACTTGGAAAACTCGGACCGGATGTGACCCGAGAACCTCTCGGGCGTGCTCCCGACGATTGTCAGGCCGAGGGTGGTGGGTCGTTCCCTGACGTCCGGTTTGTTGAGCGTCTGTGCCGTGTTTACGTGCAAACGCTTCACCACGCCGGGCGGCGTCGCTTCACTTTGAATGACATGCGGGTTTTCCCCTCGTTTCCCTGGCGGCCCTGATCCGACTCCCTATGTAATCCGCCGCTTTGAGCAGAATGACAATGATCAGGTGAACGATGCAATACCACAGCACGATCCACTGCACCAGGCGAAAGGGGTGCATTCTGAACAGGCTGAAATCCAATGTTTCCCTCCAAACCGGGATGATCGATCCCGTTGAAAGACCCGGTGCTGTGCGTCCCATCGCCCGAACCGGACCTGTCGATCCCGGTCACGGTTGCTCGGCGGGCGCAAGGATGAACGCCAGTACCTCATCGAGATTCTGAAACAGCCTGAATCCGTTGCTGGCATAGTCCACATTCCATGGAAACAGAAGGCCTGCTCCGATCGCGCCGCTTTCCACCGCCTTCACGAGCGTGAGCGGCGAGTCGTCCACGACCACATCGGCCTTCGGAAACAGGACCGTCTTGTCGAGGGACAGATGCAGTTCGTCATAGGACAGTCCGTGCCGCGCAAGCCATCGTTCCGTCGGCGGCCTCGTGGCCGGGACGCGGTGGCTGGCAACGATGATGTGGAACCCATGCCCTTTGAGGTCCCGCAGGAAATCCTGCGATTCCGGATAGGGCTGATACTGGTCCCGGTCCTGATGGCGGTGGATCCTGTTGATGGCGGCGATAAAATCCTCCACCGAACAGTAGCCCTCCCAGATGTCATAGCGGCGCCACTGATCGGGCGGTGGAAAATCCGGGTTGACGCGCTTCAACTCCCGGTGGAAAGCATCGCTGAACTGCCAGAGGGTGTTGTCTATGTCGATAATCGCTGTCCTGCTCACGCTCTATGACGCTCCTGTAGGATACCCTTCATGGGGCCTGCGGCCGTCGACGGCCCTGTCAACAAAACAGAAGGTTCCGAGCTGGCATGAACGGATTTTCAATCCCAGGGCTTCGCAGGCCGCGGAGAGCGACTTGCGTCCCACGCCGAGCTGCTTGGCGATCGTCCAGAGCGCCTTGCAGTCGATCTTCCCTCCCTCGGCGGTCTTCTCGAGGGCGCTCGCGATTTCCGCGGGGATCTTTTCGGCAGCCTGGA
>JBFMBA010000289.1:0-3144 GCA_040755475.1 Thermodesulfobacteriota bacterium | reverse complement strand
CGGCAGAAAGCCGAGATAGACAAAGCTGTCCATGGGCAGGCCCGAGACGCTCAGCGCCGCGATGACCGCCGACGCTCCCGGAAGGGGCGTCACCCGGATGCCCCGTGCGATCGCCTCCCGGACGAGGATATAGCCGGGATCCGATATGCCCGGCGTCCCCGCGTCGGACACATAGGCCACATCCTCCCCATCCTGCAGCCGCCGGAGAATCAGCGCGCTTTTCTGCGCTTCATTCCGGTCGTAGAGGCTGGTCAGAGGGGTCCGGATCCCGTGCCTGTCCAGCAGAATGCGCGTCCGGCGCGTGTCCTCGGCGGCGATCAGGCGGACCTCGCCCAGAATCCGGATCGCCCGGATCGTCATGTCCTCGAGATTGCCGATCGGCGTGGCGACAATATACAGTTGCCCCGACGGCTCCCGGCGGTCGTCTGGTTGCGGCATGGCGTGTCAATATCATAAATTGATTGACAGATAAAGTCCTTATATGTTTTATAGCATCCGGATTGAATGGCCGGACGCGCCGCCCGACGATCCCGCGCGGCGGCCGGGATAAAGGGCGAGGCGGCCACCGGAGGGTCCCAGCGGGAAGCCCCGTGACCCAGGCCGCGCGGTCCTCCGCACCGGCGGCTTCGCCTTCGGGAGAATGGTATGTCGTTTCTGGGTAAGGACGCGATGAAGCGGATTCTGGTGACCGGCGGCGCCGGCTTTCTCGGCTCGCATCTGTGCGAACGGCTCCTTGCCCAGGGCCACGAGGTCCTCTGCCTCGACAACTTCTTTACCGGAAGCAAGGACAATATCCGTCACCTCCTGGGAAACCCCCACTTCGAATCCATCCGCCACGACATCATCAACCCGATCTATCTGGAGGTGGATCAGATCTACAACCTGGCCTGCCCCGCCTCCCCCGTCCACTACCAGTACAATGCCATCAAGACGATCAAGACGAGCATCATGGGGGCGATCAACACCCTGGGGCTCGCCAAACGGGTGAAGGCCACCATTCTCCAGGCCTCCACCTCCGAGGTGTACGGCGATCCGGAGGTCCATCCCCAGAGCGAGAGTTACTGGGGGCGCGTCAACCCCATCGGCATCCGGAGCTGTTACGACGAAGGGAAGCGCGCCGCCGAATGCCTGATGATGGACTACCGGCGACAGAACGGTGTCGATGTAAAAATCGTAAGGATTTTCAATACCTATGGTCCAAGAATGGCCGTCTCCGACGGGCGCGTCGTGAGCAACTTCATCGTCCAGGCTCTCCGCGGTGAGGCGATCACCGTTTACGGGGACGGGCAGCAGACCCGCTCCTTCTGCTACGTGGACGATATGGTCGACGGCCTGATCCGGATGATGGACTCGGACAGGGCGTTCACGGGGCCGGTGAACCTGGGCACGCCGACCGAGTTCACGATCCTGGAGCTGGCCGGCCTGGTGATCCGGATGACCGGCTCGGCCTCCCGGATTGTCCATAAACCGCTCCCCCAGGACGATCCGGTCCAGCGAAAGCCGGACATCCGCCTTGCCCGCGAAGCGCTCGGCTGGGAGCCCCGGGTGCCGCTGGCCGAAGGGCTGGAACAGACAATCGCCTACTTTCAGAGGACGCTCTCGGCGTAGAGACTGCATGAGGAAGCCATGACTGCGGAAAAGAGGATTCTATGCATCGGGGCCGGCTACGTGGGCGGTCCCACGATGGCCATGATCGCTTTCAAATCCCCCCGCTGCCGGGTGACGGTGGTAGACATCAACCCCGAGCGGATCGCCGCCTGGAACTCCGGCGACCTGCCCATCTACGAGCCGGGGCTGGACAAGCTGATAACCGCCACGCGCGGACGCAACCTCTTTTTCAGCACGGACATCAAAGCCGGGATCCGGGAGAACGACATCATCTTCGTCAGCGTGAACACCCCCACCAAGACCTTCGGGCTCGGCGCCGGGATGGCCGCCGACCTCCAGCACTGGGAAAAGACCGCACGGCAGATCCTCGAGTATTCCGAATCCTCCAAGATCGTCATCGAGAAGAGCACGCTGCCGGTGAAAACGGCCCTCGCCATGGAAAGGATCCTCAACAGCCGGGAGAACGGCGTCCGGTTTGACATCCTGTCCAATCCCGAATTTCTGGCCGAAGGAACGGCGATCCGGGACCTGGAACAGCCGGACCGGATCCTCATCGGCTCCCGGGAGACGCCCGAAGGCCTGAAGGCCCGCGAGACCCTGGCCGAGATATACGCCGAATGGGTCCCGCGGGAGAAGATCATCACATCCAACATCTGGAGCAGCGAGCTGTCCAAACTGGTTGCCAACGCCTTTCTTGCCCAGCGGATCTCCTCGATCAACACCATCTCGGCCCTCTGTGAAAAGACCGAAGCGGACGTCACCGAGGTGGCGCACGCCGTGGGCATGGACAGCCGGATCGGCCCGCGGTTCCTCAACGCCAGCGTCGGCTTCGGCGGCTCCTGCTTCGCCAAGGACATTCTCAATCTGGTGTACCTCTGCCGGCATTACGGACTGGACGAGGTGGCCGACTACTGGGAGAGCGTGGTCCACATCAACCGCTACCAGCAGGAGCGTTTCATCCAGAACATGCTCGGGGCGATGTTCAACACGCTGGCCGGGAAAAAGATCTGCCTCTGGGGGTTCGCCTTCAAGGCCAACACGGGTGACACCCGGGAAAGCCCGGCCATATTCATCGCCCGGCGGCTCCTGGAGGAGCAGGCCCAGATCGTCGTATCCGACCCCAAGGCGCTCAACAACGCCCGCGCCGACCTCGCCGGCGCGGAGGGGCAGATTTCCTTCATCGAAGACCCCCTGCAGGCCGCCGAGGGCTGCCACGCCATCGCGATCCTCACCGAGTGGGACATCTACCGGGATATCGACTTCCGCCAGATTTTCAGAGTGATGACGCAGCCCGCGTTCATCTTCGACGGCAGGAACATCCTGGACCACCGCCGCTGCTTCTCCATCGGCTTCAACGTCTATCCGATCGGGAAGCCCCCCCTGACCCACTTCTCAATTTAATATCGGGTTTGCGTGATCCGGAAACCGGGTCCCGGAAGCGCGCATTGGAGATTTTTCGGGGTCCCCTGCCCCCGCAGCGCAGCGCCGTTGCGGAAATGCGGACGGCTTCCCAATTTTCGCACTCCCGACGGAAAA
>JBFMBA010000288.1:0-5023 GCA_040755475.1 Thermodesulfobacteriota bacterium | reverse complement strand
AAAGCGCGCATTGGAGCTTTTTTCGGGGTCCCCCTGCCCCCGCAGCGCAGCCCCCGCAAAGACGACTGTTTGAGCGCTTCAGCGCGGGTTTCGTCTTTGCAGCGAAGCGAGGAGGTGCAGGGTCGAAAAATATCCAGCGCGCGGGGGGATCTGATTTTCAGTGGCCACCTTATGTTCATCGCCCTGCAAGGGCCTTCGGGCGCGGCATATTCATCAATGGCAGGAAGCCCGTTGGGCCGAAGAGGGGCGCTGCCTATTCCCGCTCACCGTACCCGAACTCCCGGAGCATCCGCGGGTCCGAGGTCCAGTCCTTCGCCACGCGGACGAAAAGCTCCAGAAACACCTTGGCGGCGAAGAACCGCTCCATCTCCAGCCGGGCCCGCGTGCCGATCTCCTTGAGCATCGCTCCCCGCTTCCCGATGAGAATCCCCTTCTGGGAATCCTTGGCCACGTGGATCGTCGCGGTGATCCGGATCAGGTTTCTCGATTCGTCCTCCTTGAAGGCGTCGATGACGACGGCGGTCGCGTAGGGGACCTCCTGGTGGGTGCGCAGCGTGATCTTCTCCCGGATGATCTCGGCGGCAATGAACCGTTCGGAGCGGTCCGTCATCATCTCCTCGGGGAAATACCGGGGCCCTTCGGGGAGAACGCTCCAGATCTCCCCGATCAGGTCGTCGACGCCTTCGCCTTTGAGGGCGGACAGGGGGATGATCTCCCGGAAGGGGTACAGGTCCCGAAACGCGTCGATCAGCGGCAGCACGAGCCGCCTTTCCGTCAGGTCGATCTTGTTGATGACGAGAAAAACTTGCGGCTGCAGGCCCTGGAGCGCGTCGATGATGAAGCGGTCGTCCGGGTGGGGCGCGGGGCCGGCCTCGGCGAGAAGCAACAGGAGATCCACATTTCCGAAGGTGCCCTTCGCCGCGTCGACCATGGCCCGGTTCAGCGGGGAGGAAGCCCGGTGAATCCCCGGCGTATCCAGGAAGACCAGCTGACCCGGCCGGGGCTCGCCGAGATTCCGGATCCCCATGATCCGGTTTCGGGTCGTCTGGGGCTTGTGCGTCGTGATGGCAATCCGCTCGCCCACGACCCGGTTCAGGAGGGTTGATTTCCCCACGTTGGGTCTGCCGATGATGCCGATAAATCCCGATTTGAACATCTCCTCCTCCGTGAATTCAGGAAATCATGCGCCCTCTGTGCGCTGGAATTTTTTGACCCGGCACTTCCTCAATCCCCCCGGACCAGTCCGTCTTCGCGCTCCGGTGTGCCGCGGTCAGGACCAGCGTCCGCCGCGGGCAGGAGGGGTCGGCGGCGACTTCGATACGGGCCGGCGCAAAACGCCTTGTCAGGGCGTCGATATTCGCCTTTCGCGGACCCTTGAACGGGGACAGATCGGCGGGGGACACACGGAACGCAAGGGATTTCCCCTTTCCGCCCCGCCCGGCGGATTCACAGAGGACCGCGGCCATGTCAAAAAAGATGGCCGATTCGACCAGCGAACGGAAGGCCGGGTGGAAGGGACCCGCAACGACGGCCCCCGGCGCTTCCAGTGCGGGGGTGGTCTGGATGCCCATGCGGATCACATCAATCCCCGCGGCGGTCAGCCTCTTGAGGGCCTCCTTGCATTGCGAGATCGCCTCGGGAAGGGAGAGCGGCCTGTAGTCCCCGCTCCCATATGCTTCGGCCAGGGGGGTGTCCTGCAGGACGATCGTCGGGTGGATCCGGACCGTGTCGGGAGACAGGGCAATCACCCTGTCGATCGTTTCGGAGAAGCGCTCGGGGCTGTCTCCGGGAAGACCCGCCATGAGGTGGATGCCTGTCTGAAACCCCCGCTCTTTCAGGAGGGCGAAGGCGCGATGCGTATCCGCGGCGGTGTGACCCCGCCGTGAAAGGCGCAGGACATGGTCGTCGAGGGACTGCGCCCCCACTTCCACGGTCGTGACCCCCAGCCCCCTGACGAGGTCCAGACCTGCCCCGTCGATCTCGTCGGGGCGCGTCGAGATGCGGACCCCGTCCACCACCCCCTCGTGCAGGAAGGGCGCCGCGAGCCCGAGCAGGCGCCGCTGCTCTTGCCGGGGCATGCCGGTGAAGGTTCCCCCGTAAAAGGCGATCTGTCGGGGCCCGCCTCTGCCGCGATGGCGGTCCAGCGCCTCAAGGACGGTCTTCCGGAAGCCCTCTTCCTCGAGCCGTTCCGGTCGATGCTCCGCCGTGAGCGCTTCATTGCAGTAAAGGCATCGTCGGGGGCAGCCGCGGCTCATGATGAAGATCGGGATGATCATCTCTCCCCCGCCTCGGTCCCGCCGGCGGGCAGGGCCGCACTGTCCCGGAGCGCCTCGAGGGCCATCCTGGCCGCCTGCTGCTCCGCCTCTTTCTTGTTTTTGCCCGACCCGGTCGCGATGACCCGCTCTCCGATCATGAGGCCCATCTCGAAGCGCTTGTCGTGGTCCGGTCCGGTTTCTTCGATGATGGTGTAGCGGGGCAACTCCTGGAAAAGGACCTGGCAGATCTCCTGGGCGGCGGTCTTGTAGTCGCGATAGACGGCGTCTGCCGTCCCCGCCTCGATCAGCGGCTCGAAGAGCGCCTTGGTGAAGGCGGCGGCCCGGTCGAAGCCCCCGTCCAGGAACATGGCTGCGATGAGGGATTCGAAGGCGTTGGCCAGCAGCGAGGGCTTCATCCGGCCGCCCGATGCCTCCTCCCCCCGTCCCAGGAGCAGAAACTCGCCGATCCGGTAGCGCCGAGCCAGCCCCGCGAGCGGCTGTTCGTTGACGACCGAAGCCCGCAGCTTCGAGAGTTCCCCTTCGGTGTAACCGGGGAATTTTTTTATGAGCATGTCGCTGACGGTGAGCTCCAGAACCGCATCCCCCAGAAACTCCAGACGTTCGTTGTCCTTGCAGGGCAGGTGGCTGTTTTCGTTGACGAAAGACCGATGCGTCAGGGCATTGTCCAGCAGCCCCATGTCCGCAAAGTCATAGCCCAGAGAGGACTGTAGCTCCCCGAGCGCCCTTGCTCTGTTTTCGTTCATAGGCGTCCCTTTTCATGCCCCCCGCGATGTCATCACGCCCGGATCGCCTCGGCGATCAGCCGCCCGTTCCGGAAGGCCGTGGGAAGGAAGCGGACGATACGGTTGGCTTCAGCGGCGCCGCGGCAGAGGACGGGGATGTAGTTGTCGGAGAATCCCGTCAGGCACCCCGTCGACGGGTCCTTTTTCCCTTCGATGAGAACGGCCAGCGGCGCTCCGATGAATGTCCCGGCGAAGGCCTGCCTCTTCTCGGCCCCCAGAGTCCGGAGGCGTTCCACCCGCCGCTTCTTTTCCGCATCGGGCACCTCCCCCGGCAGGGCCGCGGCGGGTGTCCCGGGACGCCGGGAGAAGGGGAAGACGTGGAGATAGGCGACCGGCAGCTCCTCGACGAGTCGCAGCGTGTTGGCGAAGGCCTTGTCGGTCTCGCCGGGGAACCCGACCATCACGTCGATTCCGACGGCGATGCCGGGGACGGCCGCCAGGACCTTCCGGACGAGATCCCTGTAAAAGGCCGCATTGTAGTCGCGGTTCATGGCCGTCAGGATCCCGTCGTCGCCGCTCTGGAGCGGGATGTGCAGATGGCGGCAGAGGATGCCCGATGAACCCATGAGTGCCAGGAGTTCGGCAGTGACCTCACGGGGTTCGATGGAGCTCAGGCGCAGCCGCCCGACCGGCTGCCGCTCGGCAATGCGTGTGACGATCCCTGTCAGGTCGGTGGCGGGAACGAGATCGCGGCCGTAGGCGCCCAGATGGATTCCGGAAAGGACCACCTCGCGGATATCCCGTCCCGCGAGGGCGGCGATCCCCTGCTCGACCTCTTCGGGAGGGAGACTCCGGCTGCCGCCCCGCACCCGGGGGACGATGCAGTAGCTGCAGCGGGCATCGCAGCCGTCCTGAATCTTCAGAAAAGCGCGGGTGTGCCCCGGGACGACGGTTGCCCCCAGCGAGGCGAAGCGCTTTTCGTTCCGGATGTTCCCCACCTGGACCTGCGGGTCCTTCCCCGCGGCCAGCTTCTCAAGCAGCTCGGCCAGGCGGACCTTTTCCCCGTTTCCGGCCACGATGCGCACACCGGGCATCCGGGCCAGTTCCTCGGGCGCCCGCTGCGCGTAGCAGCCCGTGACCAGGACGGCAGCGGCCGGATTTCTCCGGATCGCCCCGCGGATCAGACGGCGGGACTGTGCATCGGTCCGGCCGGTCACCGTGCAGGTGTTGACGACATAGCAATCGGCATGCGCCTCGAAGGGGACGAGCGTGATGCCCCGGGCGGCGATCGCCGCCGCGATCCCGGCCGAATCGCACTGGTTGACCTTGCAGCCTAAGGTGGTCAGGGCGACCTTGAACATGGGATTTCCTTTCCGCGCTGAATCTAAACGCCCCGTCCGTCTTTTGTCAAGGCGAAAGGATTTCGGTGGCATTCCATCGGGTTTTCAGTTAACATGCACTCACATTCCCGAAGGAGGTGGCGCATGGAGGGCATCTTCCAAATCGCGTCGGATCAACCGCTCCTGGCGATCGCGGTCGCCTTCGTCATCCTGGTGATCTTCTTTTTTTTCATTATAAAGCTCGTCAAGATCGCGCTGATCCTGCTGCTGGTCGCCTTCGCGGTGGGAAGCTATTTCTATTTGCAGTCCCCCGGACAGAGACCGGCCAATGTCGGTGAGGCCCTGGAGAAGGCCCAGGACGGCGTCGAACGTGCCTTCGATAAGGGGAGGGAGGCGATCACGAAGGGGCAGGAACTGCTCGACCGTGGGAAAGAGGCGTACGAAAAGGGGAAAGCGGTGCTCGAGTCGGGGGTCGACAAGGGAAAGGACGTCGTCGACCGCGGAAAGAGCGCAGCGGAGGAGCTCGTCAAAAAGAAGGGGAAAGGGGCCGAGTCGGGGCAGGGCAGCCGCCCGGCGGACGGCAAGAAATAGCCCCGTTTGCCAGACCCGCCCGCCGGGCAGCCGTGCACGGCATCACCGGGCAAAATCATCGGTGTGGCGCATCCCGCCCCCGGGGACCTTTCCG
>JBFMBA010000287.1:0-10355 GCA_040755475.1 Thermodesulfobacteriota bacterium | reverse complement strand
CGCTCAAGCAGATGAGCGACGTGATTCAGCTCTGCGGGCCGGATTTCGATGTCCTCTCGGGGGACGACATCTTCACCTTGGCCCTCATGGCCATCGGGGGCAAGGGGGTCATCTCGGTCATCTCCAATGTGGCGCCGGCCGACATGGCGGGCATGGTCGACGCCTTCGCGGCGGGGGATCTGGAAAAGGCGCGCGCCCTGCACTACCGCATGAGCCCCCTGATCGACGCCCTGTTCATCGAGACGAATCCCATCCCGGTGAAGGCGGCCCTGGGGATGATGGGGAAGATAGACCCCGAGCTCCGGCTTCCCCTCTGCCGGATGTCGGAAAAAAATGAGGCGCAATTGAAAAAGGTGATGCAGCAGTATGGGTTGATCAGCTAAACGAGAGCTTTGAAAATGATGCTCCCTTCGCACGCTGGACCTTTTTCGACCCTGCACCTCCTCGCTACGCTGCAAAGACGAGACTCGCGCTTCGCGCTCAAACAATCGTCTTTGCGGGCGCTCCGCTGCAGGGACAGGGGCCCCGGAAAATCTCCAATGCGTGCTTCCGGGACATGATGTCCAGGTTGCACAAAGGTCTGTAAACAGGAGAATGCGATGATCAGGGCGATTGTAACGGGCGCCGGCGGCCGCATGGGGGGTAGGATCATCAGCCTCCTGGCGGAAAGGCAGGGGATCGAACTGGCGGGCGCCGTGGAGAGAAAGGGGCATCCCTGGATCGGCAGGGACGTGGGCGAGGGGCTGGGGCTCGGCCCGACCGGGGTGCTGATCGGGGACGACCTGGCGGGCTGCATCGGGACGGGGGATGTGGTCATCGATTTCACCGCCCATGACGTGTCCGCCGCGCATCTGGAACTGGCAGCCGAAAAGGGCAAGGCGATCGTCATCGGGAGCACCGGCTTCACCCCGGCAGAGCTGAAGCGGGCCGCGGAGCTGGCCGACAGGGTCCGGTGCGTCATGGCCCCGAACATGAGCGTGGGCGTCAACTGCCTTTTCAAGGTTCTGGCCGACGTGGCCCGCATCCTCGGCGAGGAGTATGACGTGGAGATCATCGAGGCCCACCACAACATGAAGAAGGACGCCCCGAGCGGCACCGCGCTCAGGATGGCGGAGGTGATCGCCGGCAGTCTCGGCAGGGACCTGGACAAGGTGGGCGTTTACAGCCGCAAGGGGATCATCGGCGAGCGGACCCCACAGGAGATCGGCATTCAGACGCTCCGGGCGGGGGACATCGTGGGCGAGCATACGGTCATCTTCGGAGGGATGGGGGAGCGGCTGGAGCTGATCCACCGGGCCCACAGCCGGGACAATTTTGCCCGCGGTGCGATCCGGGCCGCCCTCTGGGTGGTCGGCCGCGGCAACGGCATCTATGACATGCAGGACGTCCTCGGTCTGCGCGGGTCGTAGCGAGGTGGGGATGGATGGTCCAGGTGCCGGGGGCGGTGCGGTCAGCGGCGTTGTCGCCTACATCGGAGTAGGGTCGAACATGGGAAACCCGGCCGCCGCCTGCCGGGAGGCGATGGCAAGGCTGGCGGAATGGCCGGGGATCCGGCTTCTTCGCGCCTCGTCGCTGTACCGCACGGAGCCCGTGGGGCTGAGGGAGCAGGCCTGGTTCGTCAACGCCGCGGTGGAAATCCGGACAGGCCTCTCGCCCATGGACCTTTTTTCGGCGCTCAAGCAGATCGAGCGGCGGATGGGCCGGTTCGCGGGGGAACGATGGGGGCCGCGGGTCATCGACCTGGATCTCCTGCTGTACGGTCAGGAGGTCCTGGGGGAACAGGGGCTGGTCATCCCCCATCCCGAACTCCACAGGCGGCGCTTCGTACTGGTCCCGCTCTGCGAATTGGCCTCCTACGCGATTCACCCGGCCTTCGGCGTTTCCGTCCGCGGTCTGCTGGATCGTCTGGCCGATCCGGCCCGGGTGGAGATCTGCGTTCCGGCCTGTGCGGAGATCGGGACGCCTTGATGCCATGACGGGAACAGGGTGACATGTTGCAGGGTCATCGCATGTGGGTGTTGAAACCATGATTTTCAAATTGATGGTCGTGATCGTCCTGGTGTATCTTTTCTACCGGGTGGTCAGGGCGTTGAACAGACCGGCCGCAAAACCCAGGGTGCCGCCGCCTGCCGCCGGTGAGGACCTGGTGGAAGACCCCCTGTGCCATACTTATGTGCCGGTGACCCATGCACGCCGGTCCCAGATCGACGGAAAGACGGTCTATTTCTGTTCCGATACATGCCTTGAACAGTACAAAAAGCAACAGAAACCGAGTTAAAGGCCAAACGGGCTCATTCCATGATCGATTTCATCAAACGGCTGTTCGACCGTCTGCCCATCGCACCGGAGAGGAGGGAAGTCATCAACCTCCCCAATACGATTTCCCTCGTCCGGATCGGGGTGATACCCCTGCTGTTCCTACTTCTGCTTTCGCCGGGTCCCCTCATGAGCATGGTCATCGCCGTGTTTTTCATCGCGGCTGCGCTGACCGATCTGCTCGACGGCTATGTCGCCCGGAGGTACCATATCGTCACCACGATGGGCAAATTCCTCGATCCCATCGCCGACAAGCTGATCGTGAACACGGCAATGATCCTGCTCATACCGATCGGGCGCATCCCGACCTGGATCGTGGCGATCATCGTGATCCGCGACTTCATCGTGGACGGTATACGCAACATCGCCTCCTCCGAGGGGTTGGTCATCGACGCCAGCCCCCTGGGAAAAAAGAAAACCCTCTGCCAGATCTTCGCCGTGTCCGCCCTGATGATCCACTACCCCTTTCTGGGCGCCGACGCGCACACCGTGGGCATGGTCATTCTTTACATCGCACTGGTGCTGACGGTTCTGTCCGGGTACGATTATTTCATGAAATTCTACCGGATCAGCATTATGAAAGGTAAAACAGCCCATTAAACCCTCCCCGCGGGCGGGTGGGTAAGTTTTTTATTGACAAACAAAGCGATTTCGTTGTAGTCACGCGCCATCACACCGCGAGCGGGCGTAACTCAGCGGTAGAGTGCCACCTTGCCAAGGTGGACGTCGACGGTTCAAATCCGTTCGCCCGCTCCATTTACAAAAAACGGCGGCATAGCCAAGTGGCTAAGGCAGCGGTCTGCAAAACCGTTATTCCCCGGTTCAAGTCCGGGTGCCGCCTCCAGCCATGAAAGGGGTCAAGGCTGCCGGGCCTGCCCCTTTTCTTTTGCGCATTTTCCTGTACAATCCCGATGCCGCCGGTAGAATTCCCCGGGGAACGCTGCACGCAAGGGTTACCCGGCGGGGGAAGCGTTGCACCAGTCGTTCGAAGTGTCGATGCGGCCGGCCGGCGGTTTTCACCTTCGCGGCCGCCGGATACCGGAGAAGGAGGAAGCGGTGAAGATCAGCGTCAAAAGGGGCAGACTGGCGGAGGCGGCCACGGAAGCCGTCGTCGTGGTCCATTTCGAAGGCGAAGCGGGGCTCTGCGGTGCCGCGGCGGCGCTGGACGAAAAAGGCGGCGGCCTGATCAGCGACATCCTGGGCAGGGGGGATTTCACCGGCCGGCTCCACCAGATCTCCGTCATCTATTCGCTGGGACGCCTGCCGGCGAAGCGGATCATCGTGGCGGGACTGGGGAGACGACCCGACTTCTCGTCCGAGCGGCTCAGGGGCGCCTTTTCCAAGGCCGCGCAGCAGATCAGGGCGCTCAACGTCAAGGCGTTCACCACCGCCCTTGACTTCGGCCCCGTCAATCTGGCGCCCGACGGGGCGGCGGAGGCGGCGGTGGAGGGGGTCCTGCTGGGGCTCTACCAGTTCACCCCGTTCAAGACGGTGGAGCGGGAGAACATCCGGGAGGTGAAGGCATTCACCATCGTCGAGGCAGACCCGAAGACCGTCGGATCGATCCGGGTCGCGGCCAGAGACGCGGAGATCGTGGCAGGCGCCGTATCCTTCGCACGGGACATGGTGTCGGCGCCGGCCAATTCGATGACGCCCGGCGATCTGGCGGAAAAGGCCCGGATGAGCGCCGAGGGCAAGAATGTCCGGTGCCGCATCCTCGGTCCCCGGGAAATGAAGCGACTGGGCATGAATGCCCTGCTCGGCGTGGCCGCCGGAAGCCATCAGCCGCCCCGGTTCATCATTCTCGAATACCGGGGGGGGAGGAAGGGCTCGCCCTTCATCGCGCTGGTCGGCAAGGGGCTCACCTTCGACAGCGGCGGCATCTCCATCAAGCCCTCGGAAAAGATGGAGCAGATGAAATCGGATATGGCGGGGGGCGCGGCCGTCATCGCCGCCGTCCGGGCCGCCGCAGGGCTCGGCCTGCCGCTGAACCTGGTGGGGCTCGTGCCCGCCACCGAGAATCTTCCCGGGGGAAAGGCCTACAAGCCCGGCGACATTCTGCAATCGCTCTCCGGCAAGACCATCGAGATCGTCACGACGGATGCTGAAGGGCGTCTCATTCTGGCCGACGCCCTGGCCTATGCGGGCCGCTATGCTCCGTCGGCGGTGATCGACCTGGCCACGCTCACGGGGGCCTGTATCGTCGCCCTGGGCGAGAACGTCATCGGCATGATGGGAACGGACGACGCCCTGAAGCGCGAAATCCGCGATGCGGCCGATGAGACGGGCGAGCGGGTGTGGGAGCTGCCGCTGTGGGAGGAGTACGATGAGCTGATCAGGGGCGACGCCGCGGATTACAAGAATTCCGGGGGGAGGGCGGGCGGCGCCATCACGGCAGGCATATTCCTGAGCAAATTCACGGGCGGCTACCCCTGGGTCCATCTCGACATCGCGGGGCCCGCCTGGCTCACAAAGGACAAACCCTATATCCCCAGAGGGGCTTCGGGGGTAGGGGTCCGTCTCCTCATCCGGTTTCTCCGCAACCGGATGGAAAAAGGGGAGTCATGATGTGTCAGAGATGACGGCCGCCGGGACCACTCCGGTCCTGGAAATCACCGATCTCCATACCCGTTTTGACACGGAGCGGGGTGCCGTCCGGGCGGTGAACGGGGTCGATCTGACGGTGCTGCCGGGGCAGACCCTCGGGGTGGTGGGGGAATCGGGCTGCGGAAAGACGGTTCTGGCGCTCTCGGTCATGCGGCTCGTGCCGTCGCCGCCGGGACGGATCACGGGGGGAAGCGTCCGGCTCAACGGCAGGGAGCTTCTCGCCCTTGCGGAAGAAGAGATGCGGCGGGTCCGGGGGCGGGAGATCTCCATGATATTTCAGGAGCCGATGACCTCGCTCAACCCGGTTTTCCGGATCGGGGAGCAGATAGCCGAAGTGATGCGCCTGCATCAGGGGCTGAACCATCGCGATGCCCTCGCCGCCAGCGTGGACATGCTGCGGAAGGTGGGGATACCCGACCCCGGAAAGCGGGTGAAGGACTACCCCCACCAGATGAGCGGCGGGATGCGGCAGCGGGTGATGATCGCCATCGCGCTGGCATGCAGGCCCCGTCTCATGCTGGCCGATGAACCGACGACCGCCCTGGACGTGACCATCCAGGCCCAGATGGTCGATCTGATCGGGCGTCTCCAGTCCGAGACGGGAACCTCGGTCATACTGATCACGCACGACCTGGGCGTCATCGCCGAAGCCGCCCGGCATGTGCTCGTCATGTATGCGGGCCGGATCGTCGAGTCCAGCCCCACCCGGGAACTCTTTTCCTCACCCCTGCACCCCTACACGGTGGGCCTGATGGGCTCCATCCCCGGCCTGAGCGGCTGTACCGGCAGGCATGACCTGCTGAAGGTGATCCCGGGCACGGTTCCACCGCTCAGCGATATCCCCGCCGGATGCCCTTTCAAGGACCGCTGTCCGGACGTTTTTGCGGCCTGCCATGAGAAGGTGCCGGCGATGGTGGAGCATTCGACGGGCCATTTCGTGCGCTGCCGGAAATACGGGGATCTCTGATGACCGATGCACTGCTCGAGATTCGGGGACTGAAGAAATATTTCCCCTACCGGGGAGGGAGATTCCTGTCGGGTGAAAGGGGAATGATCCGTGCGGTCGACGGGGTCGATCTCGAGATTCTGCGCGGCGAAACGCTGGGGCTGGTGGGCGAATCGGGCTGCGGAAAAACGACGCTCGGCCGCCTGGTCATGCGTCTGGAAGAGCCGACGGCCGGCGAGATCCGCTTTGAAGGGGAGGACATCCTGACCCGAAAAGGGGCGGCCCTCAAGGGGTACCGGCGCATGGTCCAGATGATCTTTCAGGATCCCTACTCGTCCCTGAATCCGAGGAAGACGGCCGGCGGCATCATCGGCGAGCCTCTCCGGATCCATCATCCCCGGTGGGGGGACAGGGCAAAGGGAAGGATGGCCGAGCTGATGGCCGTCGTCGGACTCGATGGGGAGCAGATGAGCCGCTACCCGCATCAGTTCAGCGGCGGACAGAGGCAGCGGATCGGCATCGCCCGGGCGCTGATCCTCAATCCGCGCCTGATCGTGGCGGACGAGCCCGTTTCGGCGCTCGACGTATCCATTCAGGCCCAGATCCTCAATCTCATGAAAACGCTGCAGCAGAATCTGGCGCTGACCTATCTGCTGATCACCCATGACCTGGGGGTGGTCCGCCACATGAGCGACCGGATCGCCGTCATGTACCTCGGCAAGATCGTCGAGCTGGGCACGGGGGAGGCGGTCTGCGAGCGGCCGGCACATCCCTATACGCGGGCACTCATCTCCGCCGTGCCGGTCGTCGATCCGCGGGGCCGAAAGAGAAGGACGATCCTGGCCGGAGAGATGCCCTCACCCGGAAACCCGCCACCCGGCTGCGCGTTCCATCCCCATTGCCCCATTCGGACCGGTCTGTGCGAAAGCCAGGAGCCCCGGCTCTTGCAGAGCGGTCCGGGACACCGGGTAGCCTGCCACAGAGCCGTGTGACCGGGCGCGCGCCCCGCAGACCCCGCCCCGCGGCCGCAGCAGCCCCCCCACGTGCCTGCGGGATCCACGGCGCTTCGCCGCCCCATGCCGGGAAATAGAAAAAGACGGCAAAAAAAGCTTGCTTTTTGTGGAACAGGGTGTTAATGAAAAACGCCGCCTTGGTTGTGCGAAGCAGGTGTTGACCTCGGACGAATGGTAAGCTCATAACGGCGGGGCAGGAACAGCTTGGGTTTTCGAATTTTGAGGGAGTAGTGAGCCACCACCGGTTCAGGAGAGTGTCCTGAAGGGGGTGGTTTTTTTTTGACGCAGGATAGACGGCCTGCGGGGTAAAATCTCGGAAAGGGGGGTGCACGGCTTTGGCAGAAGGTAAGGTGAAGTGGTTCAACGAGAAAAAAGGATTTGGTTTCATCGAGAACGACGAGGGAGGGGACGTTTTTGTCCATTTCAGCGCCATTCAAGGTGAGGGTTTCAAGACCCTCTATGAGGGTCAGAGAATTCGCTTTGACGTGGAACAAGGCAAAAAGGGACCTGCCGCGGTGAACGTACAGCCATTATAAGCGAAACAGGACCACCCGCGGGTACCCCGGACGCCTCGGGCGTCTGGGGTATTTTTTTACTTTTGACCAGCCGGTCCGCTTCCGCAGGACCCATCGCAAACCCCATGAAAGCAATCGACGCAGCAGCCACAGACGCAGAGATGCTCCGCAGGTTCCGGAGGCGCTTCAACCTTCTGGTCATCCTGGGGCCTACCGCCTCGGGTAAAACCGGCCTCGCGGCGGTGGTGGCCAGAAGGATCGACGGAGAGATCATCTCGGCCGATTCCCGTCAGGTCTACAGGGGGATGAATCTGGGGACGGGGAAGGACCTCTCCGAGTACGGCAGGGGAGCTGCCGCGGTTCCGTACCACCTGATCGACATCCTCGACCCGTCGGAAGCCTTCAGCGTCTTTGACTACCAGAGGCGCTTTCACCGCTGTTTCCGGGAAATCACGGCGCGGGGCAAGGTTCCGATTCTGGTGGGGGGATCGGGGCTTTATCTGGAAGCCGTGATCCGGGGATACGACCTCCCGGAAGTTCCGACCGACGGGGCACTGCGCGACCGGCTAGCCGGTGTCGACATGGAGACGCTCCGCCGGCGACTCCTTGCAAGACGTCCGGCGGTCCATAACACCACCGATCTTCGGGACCGGGAAAGGCTCATCCGGGCGATCGAGATTGCCGAGTTTGCGCCGGATCACCCCCGGGATCCCGAAGGCGCTGCGCCCCTTTCCCCGCTGATCGTGGGGATCGGGTGGCCGCGGGACCTGTTGCGCCGCAGGATCACCGATCGCCTGCAAGCGCGCCTCGCGGCGGGGATGGTCGATGAGGTGGCCGGCCTGCACGCAAAAGGGCTCAGCTGGGAGAAGATCGATTCCTTCGGTCTCGAATACCGCTACATCGGCCTGCATCTCCGGGGGGAGCTCACGCGGGAGGAGTTGTTCCGGACGCTCAACATCCGCATCCACCAGTACGCCAAAAGACAGGACACCTGGTTCAGACGCATGGAAAGAAAGGGCGTCCGGATCCACTGGACCGGGAGCGGCGATGCCGACGGTCTGATGGAGCTGATCGGGAGACTGACCGCGTGAACCGGACCGGGCTCGGAAAATACCGTCGAACCGACTGCGCCTTCCCGTCGCGCCCCCTCGTTGCGGCGTCCATCGAAGGAATCGAACAGGCTGTCGTGATCCCGGCGCTGGCGGAGCGGGATTCGCTCTTCCGGACGCTGGCCTGCCTTGCCCGAAATCCCGAAGGCGACCTCCGCCGGACGATGGTCATCTGTGTGGTGAACAACCACCGGCCGTCCATCGCCGGGGACGCGGACATCCTCGTCAACCGGGAGGCGCTTGCCCTGCTCCATGCGCTTGTTTTCCGTCTCCCCGGCGCTCCGGGCCTGCCAGAAGGGGTGGAGAGGGACATCCGGCTGACCTCCGCGAGCGCCCTGCGGCTGGCCTACATCGACGCCTCCTCGGGCGGTGTGGAAATCCCGGACCGGGACGGGGGGGTGGGGACGGCCAGAAAAATCGGCATGGACGCAGCCCTGCAGGTCATCGGTGCAAACGAGGCGAACGGCGGGGTGATTGGCTGTCTCGACGCCGATACGCTGGTGGAGGAGAACTACCTCTCCGCGATATGGAACCATTTGAACAGCGGCGCCCATCCGGCCTCGGTGACGGGCTACGCCCATCAGAAACCCGGGGATCCCGCTCTGCTGGCAGCCATCTGCTGCTACGAAATATTTCTCAGGGCCTACGTGATCGGACTGGCCCATGCCGGCTCGCCCTACGCCTTTCATTCCATCGGCTCGACCATGTGCTGCACGTCGGCAGCGTATGCGGCCGTGCGGGGGATGAACCGGCGCCCAGCCGCGGAGGATTTTCATTTTCTGAACAAACTGGCAAAAATCGGCCCGATCGGCGTCCTTTCGGCCACGACGGTGTTTCCCTCTCCGCGGCCTTCGAAGCGGGTGCCCTTCGGCACCGGACAGCGCATGAACCGGTTTCTGGCGGGCGGGACGGACGAATACCGCCTGTACGATCCCCGGATTTTTGAGATTCTCAAAAGATGGCTCGCGTTGATGGCGACGGGCGCCGACCGGGATCCAGACTCCATTCTCCGGGACGCCGGATCCATTCACGGGGAGCTGGCAGCCTATCTTCGCATGTGCCGCTTTGTGGAGACCTGGCGCCTCATCAGGCAAAATTCACGGGATCCGGGCCAGCTCCGGCGGCAGTTTCAGACCTGGTTTGACGGACTGAAGACCCTTCGGCTGGTCCACCACCTGAGCCGCTCGACCTTTTCGCCGGTTCCCATGTTCGACGCGGTCAACGGCCACGTTCCCCTTGCGGGACGCCCCTTCGGCCTGGCAGGTGCGTGCGGCGGCGTACCGGACCCTGATGAGCAATACCGGATGCTGACCGCGCTGCGGGCCGCCTATCCCTTTTCGTGATCCGAGATTGCGCTTGACGGGGAAGGCAGTCATGCATATAGTGCGCTTCCGCCATGCGAGCGGCAACCGCGACCCGGCAGCTCGGCGGTAGCGAGCGCCGTTCATGGGCGGAAGCGGGCCGCCCGCTGGGTACAGGCGGCAGGGCAATGGGTGGCAGGGGAAGGGCAAGGCAACGCCGCCCCGGGGACGGGGCCGACGGGTGCGCTTCCGGTTGCGGGTCGAATCAGGGAGGAGCGGGCGTGAAGGAGATGACTGGGCGGATGAGATGCGTGGCGATGGCGGTTCTGTGCATCCTGCTGGCCGGCGCGGGGGGGTGCGGATCGAAGGAGGAGAAAAAGGCGCAGGAGGCCAAACCGGTGATGGCGCCGGCACCGGAGCTCGTCGGACCGCCCGGGCCGCTGCCGGAGGCGCCCAAAGCCCCGCCCGCCCTCTCACCGGCGCCGGGCGCCGTCGCAAAGAGCCCGGCCGCTTCCCAGATGGCCGTCGAAATCGACGGTATCGGGATG
>JBFMBA010000286.1:3557-7938 GCA_040755475.1 Thermodesulfobacteriota bacterium | reverse complement strand
GGACGGGAGCCCTCCCTTCGTCAAGCTCCCCTGGATCGAGGATGTATCGCAGCTCTGGGAGATCTCGGCAAAAATGGACAGCCGGTTCTACTCCCACCCCCTCGTGTTGCTGGGCATGCTCCGACACGCACCCCTCACGCTGAACAAGCGGCAGCTCAGGGCGGCATGGCGTTTCTTCAAGAGCAGGATCCTGATGATGCACCGTTGAGGCGGTTCGCCATGGATCGCATGAGGGGCTGTTGTGAAAAATCACACGCGAGGACACAGGGCCGGGGGGAGGCGCGGCGGTAGGCGGCGCCGTGAGGCCTGATGCCGAAGCGGCAGCGGAAGAAAAGGGGGAGGTTCGGCTTTGCCGCCCGTTGCCGTTGCACAGGGCACCCTGCACCAAAGGGACGACACATGACTGTTATTGAACGGACCGATGAGAGGGCATGGGAAAGATGACCGGAGGAACGGCACGGACAGGGAAATCCGGAGGGATACTGATCATCGTTGAGAACCTGCCGTCCCCTTTTGACCGGCGGGTATGGCAGGAGGCGACCACACTGAAGGAAGCCGGCTATCAGGTGTCGATCATCTGTCCAACCGGCAAGGGGTATGAAAAAAAACGTGAAGTCATTGAGGGGATCTGCATTTACCGCCACCCTCTGCCTCTGGAAGCCGAAGGTGCGCTGGGTTACGCGCTCGAGTACGGGACGGCGCTGCTGTGGGAGTTTGTTTTGGCTTGGCGGATATTGCTGACTCGGGGGTTCGATGCCATTCATGCCTGTAATCCGCCCGACACGATCTTCCTGATCGGCGGTTTCTTCAAGCTGCTGGGGAAAAAATTTCTCTTTGATCATCACGATATCAATCCGGAACTCTACGAGGCAAAATTCGGCAGGCGCGATGGGCTCTACAAGGTCATATTGGCGTGCGAACGTTGGACCTTCAGAACCGCGGATGTTTCGATCGCGACCAATGAATCCTATAAGCGGATTGCCATCGAGCGTGGAGGCATGCGCCCCGATCGGGTCTTTGTCGTCCGCAGCGGCCCGAAGCTGGACAGGCTGAAGATCATTCCACCGGTGGAAGGGCTCAAGCGCGGGCGCACATATCTGGTCGGGTACGTGGGGGTGATGGGGCGACAGGAAGGGCTGGATTACCTGCTTCAGGCCGTCCGCCATCTGGTGTACGATCGCGGCCGGACCGACATCCATTTCGGTTTGGTGGGCGGCGGAACCTCTCTGGAAGAGCTGCGGGCCTACGCGGATGAACTGGGTGTTGCCGATTTCGTGACCTTCACCGGCCGGGTCCCGGATCAGGAAATGCTGGAAATGCTCAATACGTCCGACCTGTGCGTCAATCCCGATGTGGCCAACGAGATGAACGACAAATCGACCATGAACAAGATCATGGAGTACATGGCGCTCGGCAAGCCCATTGTGCAGTTCGATCTGACCGAGGGGCGCTTTTCGGCCCAGGAGGCTTCCCTGTACGCCAGGCGGAACGACCCTGTCGATTTTGCCGATAAAATAATTGAGTTGCTCGATAATCCAGGCCTGCGGGAAGCCATGGGCCGGTTCGGCCGGCATCGGGTGGAAAAGGAGCTGGAATGGAGGTATGAAGCCCCCAAACTGCTCGATGCCTACGATGCGCTCTTTGACACCGCCGGTCAGGGTGTTAGCGAACAGGGGGCCTGAACCTGCAGAACGGTATCAGGATGGCCGGCGCCGCGCGCGGTCAGTTCAATACCCTTCGCTTTACTGGTAAGCACGGCGGTGCATTTTCGTGCTGAGCACGCCCCGGCCAAGCTGCGTGCTTGGTTTCTGGGAGACAGCGGCATTGAAGGACCTTTCTACGGGGAAAGGATGGAAGCCGTTGCTGCGCCCTCTATCACCCGGGTTGCCCGCCATCCCGAAGGGTGTGCCTTTCCATGAAGACGTCCCGGGGCTCCTATGCGGGGCTGTCCTCAACCGCGACTGAGTTGATGTCGGTTAATTTCTTCAATAACCGGTGCGCCCTGGGGTAAATGGGGTTGATGGTGACCGCTTTTCTGGCGAATGCCTCCGCCTCTGCATATTTGGCAAGGGCCAGACAGGTTTCCGCCAGGCCGCAGTACAGGTCCGGGTACAACAGGTCGAATCGTTCCAGGGCGTATCCGTGCTCGATTGCCTCATGAAATCGGTTCTGTTCCGTCAACAGGTTGAACAGAATCAGCCGGGCCTTGATATAATTCGGATTCAGTCGGACGGACTCGTTGAAGCACGCTTCGGCTTCTTTGTGCTGATTGAGTTTTTTATAGATGATTCCCAGTGTATAATGGATATCCGAGTATTTGGGGAACTGGGTCCTGTAATCCTGAAACAGAAGCAGCAGGGCATCGAGGTTGTTCCTGTTGAAATCGCTCTTCTCAACGATATCTATGATATCTTTTAAGTTCGGACTGATATTCAGATGGGAGACAAAACCCCTGATCAGTTCATCGATATGGTCGCTGTTGCCGATGTAGGAAGCGAACAGGGGAAACAGGTCCGCAGAGGAATGACCGTATGTGGCAATGATGTTCCGTCCCGCTTCCACCAGGGTCGTTAAATCCTGGTCCGACGGATCCAGCTCGCGGGCCCTTTCAAGCATGCCCAGGGCGAGGCGGAGCTGCCGCTGCTGACAGTAGAGAATGCCCAGCTTCAATATGGCATCGTTATATGTGGGATTGATCTGGAGGGCTTTTTCCAGCGCGCGGATGGCATCGGGGATTTGCTTTTTCCCTGCATAGACGATTCCCAGATAAAAATAGACATCGGCGAATGACGGTTTCTTCTCGATAATCAACAGCAGATTTTTTTCAGCCTCGTCATACTGCCCGTCAAATGCCTGGCTGATCCCCAGCTTGATGCGGGCTTCCGTGTATCCCGGATTGAAGCGGAGAGCCTCCATAAAACTCTTGATGGCTTGTTCGATCTTTTCCTGGCCCAGATAGATGATCCCCAAGCGGTAGTACACATCCGCGTATCTGGGGTGTGCCTCCATGGTCTTCAGCTGAAACGATGCCAGTGTCCCCCAGGTAAAAACCTCCGGCAGAATGGTCAGCAATGACACGGTCGATACCTTCTGCAGCAGGCTCGCTGTCCGTCTGATCGTGAATCGTTCAATGCTTTTCCAGTAATTGACACCTGTATTGGCTGTAAACCCGAGCATATAACCGCTGGAAGCTGCGATCTCGGCCGTTTCTTCGGTGATATACTGCGGTTCTCCGCAGGGATAGCAGATGCTCAGAACGGGCTGACCGATGTTTTTTTCAATGATGAGCTTGGACAGGATCATCTCTTCTTTCTGGGAACTGGCATTGATCGTGGATAACACGCGATGGGTATGGGTATGAGACCCGAAGGCGATCTGTCCCTGAGCCATTTCCTGGATCTGCTCCCAGGTGAGGATCTCTCTGTCCTGCAATTGCGCGTCCGGAAGTGGTACCTCGCAGGCATCGGAAAGGTCCTGGATCAGGTATTTGGTATGCTCGTATTGCTCCTTTTTCATCAGGAGCTGAAAATGGGCGATGGCGTCGGCCTTGCTGTCACCCATGGGGAACGGCTGGTTGTCGTAAGTGATGAAGGGCTTGGCGCAGCGTTTGATGAGATAGGCGATCACATCCCACCATGGAACCTGCCGTGTGTTCACCATCTGGGTCGTCACAAAGAGAATGGCCGGAACGTCATAGTGCTTCAAAATCGGATAGGCGATCGTATAATTGTCCCGGTATCCATCATCGAAGGTGATCATCACGCAGGGCGCGGATGTCTTCGGAGGGAAAAAGATCCCGTCCCGATAACAGTCGATCAGCTCATTTTCTGACAGTATCAGTGTGTTGTGCTTTAACCATTTGATTTGAAGGTTGAATTGATCCGCATTCAAGGTGTAGACCCCGTCTTCAAATTCAGTCGCGAAAGGGGGGTCAACGGGACGGACGCGATGGTAGTTCAAGACGATCAGCTTGTTTCTCAAAGGCAGGCGTTTGAGCAGGTTGATGAGGTTCAGGTTGAACAGGACATCGGCAAGAAGTTCTTTTTTCGGGTTCATCTGACTGCATACCTCCTTGCTTTTCACAGAGGGAAAAACGGTCTGATCAATCTGAAACATATGAAGATTCATCAGGCATGTCAAGGAGATTATACCTGTCGCAGCGACGGATCGGGCATGGGGACGAGGGGTGCGACGAGGAATCGCATCGCTTCTCCAATTCCCTTGAAACCCCAAACCCCTTTCTGCTACAGTCTTCCACGACAGCGATTCGTTCACCGATGAGCAAGCAGAAGCACGCCGTGCATTCCTGGCGACAGCGTTGTCCAGTTGTGGCATGAGCTATCATGGTTCATTTTGAAGGGGGGATATGAACCGAAAAGTC
>JBFMBA010000286.1:0-3547 GCA_040755475.1 Thermodesulfobacteriota bacterium | reverse complement strand
GGCCCTGTGTGTAACCATGCTTTTCGTACACGAGACGCGGCCGGAGCCGGTCGACGGGATAAAAGGGCGGTTTGCGTCGGCAGGGACGTTCCCCCCGAATCCGCAGCGGGCCGAAAGCCCTTATTCACCTGTAAGATCGGAGGGGCGGCGGCCGTCGGACAAAGGGACCGGGATACGGGTGTCGTATGAAGCGCCTTTGGCGAGGATGGCGGCATCCGCCGCTCCGCCGCCCTCTTTCCCCGGCCGGAAGACGACGTTTCCAAGGCTGCTGGGGATGCAGATCGGATCGAAGCAATACGAAGACAGGGCCTACCAGGCGGACATGGCGAAACTCGACGTGGTGATCATCGCCTTCTGGCGTGGCTGGTCATCGGGGTCGCAGACGATCCGGTCGGTGGTCCAGCACATCAAGCAGCTCAATCCGGCGGTGCTCGTTGGCCAGTACACGGTGCTCAACGAGTGGTTCGACGACCCCAACAATACCTCGGCCCTGGAGCCCCGGGCGAAGCTCACGGCGCAGAACTGGTGGCTGAGGAGGGCGGACGGCAGCAAGGTCCAGTGGACGACCCAGTACAACACTTGGGAAATCAACCTGACCGACTGGACGACACCCGACGCGGCGGGAATGCGGTATCCGCAGTGGCGTGCCCGCTATGATTTTACCCATTTTTTCAGTCCCGTACCCGAGTTCGACATCTGGTATTTCGACAACGTCATGATCCGCCAGCGGATTGCGAGCGCCGACTGGAACCTGGACGGCAAGGATGATCCGGGGACGAGCCCCGCGATCCAGGCAGCGTTCCGCAACGGCCAGACGGCCGGATGGAAGACGGCCAAAAGCCTCGCCCCCGACCGGATTCTCATGGGAAATCCCGATAATGATTTAGGGTCGCCGGAGTTCAGGGGCCGGCTCCAGGGCGCCTTTCTGGAGGGTCTCATCGGACAGTCGTGGAGCATCGAATCATGGGGAGGCTGGGATGCGATGATGGCGCGTTACAGGACCGTCCTGAAAAACCTGCAGCCGCCGGCCATCGTCGGGTTCCATGTCATGGGGGCCGTCAAGGATTATCGCCTCTTCCGGTACGGATACACCTCCTGTCTGATGGAAGACGGGTACTTCAGCTATACGGACAGCACCAATGTGTACAACAGCGTCCCCTGGTTCGACGAATATGATGTACAGCTAGGCGCCGCCCAGGACGCACCGCCCCAGACGGCATGGAAAAACGGCGTGTATCGTCGGTCCTTTGCCAATGGGCTCGTTCTGCTCAACCCGACAGCCGTGGCGCGGACGGTGACACTGGAGAGGGGCTGGAAACGGATTGCCGGCGTGCAGGCTCCGGGATGGAACAACGGAAGTGCGGTGACGACGCTCACGCTCCAGGCGAAGGACGGCATCGTTCTGGTCCGACGGTAGAATGCGGCAGGCAACGCTGCGCCTGCCGCCGGACATGAGGGAGCGCAGCCGGGTGGCTTCGCCGACGTGTGACGACCCGGGCTTCCGGTTGCTGCGTCGTCTGAAAGGCGCCGACAGGGGGTCCTGTCACTTCAGGCAGATGAACATGGTTCCTCGTACAAAAGTGAGCGGCACGGTCTTGAGGGCCGGCAGGCGCCGTGCGGTTTTGATCAGGGTCTTCTTCAGGAGTGTGGGACGTTCAAGATCCAGGCCGACGATGTCGAACAGGTCCAGCACCCGGGCATATCCGAGCCCATGGAAGAACCGCCTCAGCCGGCCGTATGTGAACTGGTGAAAGTCGATACCCAGCTTCATGATATCGGCGCCCTGCCGGGCCATGCGTAAGCGGTATCGCCATGTATCGGGCAGCCAGCTGTAGAATGGCATGGGATATTCGCCGGATTTGGGACAGTACTTGTTGGTGGAAAAGAAGAACATCAGCCCCCCGGCGGTGAGCGCCTCGTAGATGCGCGTCAGTCCTGATTGCCAGTTTTCCACGTGCTCGAAGAGCGACGAGGCGACAATCACGTCGTATTGTTCCCTTCCCAAATCGGTCTCTTCCACATTTCCCAGTTCAATGTCCGCATCAATGCCGATACTCCGGCCAAGCCTCTTGCCGTATTCTATGAGTTGGGGGCTGATTTCAAGACCTTTGCAGGAAAGGCCGTGGCGCTTGCACAGAATGGGGAACCAGCCGATGCCCGTGCCTATTTCGAGGATTTTTGTCTCCGGTGTGATCTTCTTGAACTTCGTGATCCGTTTCATGACCCACTGGTAATCATGCTCCTTGTCGTCAAGGCGCAGGTGCTTGAGCCCCTCAATGAAACGGGTGACGTCGGACAGATCCTCCTGATGTATCCTCATCGCTGTGATACCTCCCGTTCGAAAAGGCACACCCTCCTCGCTCACCGCTCAGCGGCAAAGCAGAACCGCCGGATCTTCTTGCGGCCTTCGAAGCCGTTGCGTTCGAGGAATCAGGCGGCCGAAAAGGGCTGATGCGGATCCTTCCGTAACGGCACCCGATCGCTTCCGCTGGAGGCTTCCGTTCCCTGGACAGCTGACCCGGCGGTGGTATGCAAACAGGATTCCCGCTAATTGTCAAGGCTGATATGCATATTATTGCCTTGACATACCAGACGGGCGGTCGCTATACTTCCCCCGCAAAAAAGGAAATCCTCATCAAATGATCGATAACCATCGCACTGCCGGAGACCTCGGACCCTCCTTCTGTCTGGTTGCCCACAAAGCCGCAGGGGAGATCTTTGGCGGTGATCGAGGGCATGTCGGCGGGGTTGAACGGCAGACCAGCCTGATGGCAAGATGGCTGGCGGCATCCGGTTATCGCGTCAGTCTGCTGACCCTGGACGTAGGGCAGCCAGACGAGGTGATGACTGACGGTGTCCGGGTCATCAAGATGTATTCCGTTCAGTCGGGCCTGCGGGGCCTGCGCTTCTTCCACCCCAGGTGGACCAGCTTGAACCGGGCTTTGCAGCAGGCGAATGCGGACCTTTACTACCATAATTGCGCAGAGTGCACCACCGGCCAGATCGCGCTGTGGTGCCGACATCACAGAAGGAAGTTTGTTTACTCCGTGGCCAGCGATATGGACTGTACACCGGGATTGCCGGGCTTGAAGGAATGGCGCGCTCGGCTGCTTTTCCGTTATGGCCTTCTGCACGCCGACCGCATCGTGGTTCAGACGCGCAATCAGCAGAAGATGCTGTTGGCGGGATTGGGTCGTACATCCACCCTGCTGCCGATGCCCTGTCCGGGGCCTTCATCGACCGAATACCGGCCCCCGGCCGCACCGCGGCCCGACGCGAGACGAATCCTCTGGGTCGGTCGGATCTGTCCGGAAAAAGACCCGGGGCGGTTGCTCGATGTAGCCCGGATCTGCCCGGAGATGGACTTTGATCTGGTCGGCCCCGGCGACGGCAGCCCGTATGCCGAAGAGATCTGCGCCCGTGCCGGCACCCTTCCCAATCTCACGTTGCACGGTGAAGTGCCGCGGTCGGGGATGCCCGCGGTCTACCGGCGCGCTTCGATTCTATGCTGCACCTCCGTGTTGGAGGGCTTTCCCAATACCTTTCT
>JBFMBA010000285.1:0-2212 GCA_040755475.1 Thermodesulfobacteriota bacterium | reverse complement strand
CCGTCATGCCAGCCAGGGAAACTCCCTCCTGCATGAGCGCAAAACCGCCTCCCGATGTGGCTGCCATCGACCGGACGCCGGCGTAGGAGGCCCCAAGGACCATGTTGATGGCCGCGATCTCGTCCTCGGCCTGCTCGAAATGGATGGGGAGCCTCAGCGCGGCCTCGGAGAAGTAGTTCAGGATGGAGGTGGCGGGCGTCATCGGATAGCCGGCCATGAACTGGCAGCCGCCCAGGATGGCGCCGATGGCCAGGGCCTGGTTGCCGTCGAGCCTGCGGTGCCCTTGCGCCGTCGCCGGAACGGGGATGGCGCCCGTCAGTTTCCACCGGTCGGCGAACTCAAACCCTTTATTCAGATAGTCCGCTTTGCCCGATTCGGCTGCCGCGGCCGCCTTGTCGGGACTCACCCCGATGACGGCCAGAACGACCCCCACCAGGATGGTGTTGCTCGCGACGATGTTCCCGAAGGCTTCTTTGGCCGCGGCCCCGATCTCCCTGGTCATCTCCCGGGAGAGAGTGACCCCTCCCTCGCGGAGGTTTGGCCCGTGCAGCCGCTCCGTCTCCTCGTCCAGTGCGACAACCATGTCCCATTTTCCCCCGAGGAGCGCATGAACGGGGTGATCGGCGATACGGACCATATGATAGTTGTGGCCGCCGCGAACCCGGGACATGTAATGCTTGGTCGCGAAAAAACGGATGTTGAGCCGCGAGAGGATTTCCGTCAGCTCCAGCTCGACGGAGAACGCCCCCTGCCCCGCCTCTCCGCCGATAAGGACATTCATTTCCATGGTTGTCTCACTTTCCTTTTCCTTCACAAATCGGACTGCAGAGCCCAAGTGTTGTCCAGCCCCATCAACGCGTTGGGAAAGTCGTCGGGGCCGGTGCGGCCAGTCCAACGAGGGCAACGGCAATCCAGGTTCTTGTCGTCATACTTGGCATTATAGATCAAAATCCATTTTATTTCAAACAGGCGGGATGCCGGGGTGCAGCGTTCGGCGGTCGCTTTCCCGACGTTTGCCCGGGTTCCTGCCCGGATTCGCCCCGTGTGAGAAGACCCCGCTCCCGCAAGGGACCTCCGGAAAGGCACCGCCCGGCTCTAGGGCCTTTCCCAGGGATCGAACGTCCCATGGTACAGGGAGGAACTGTAATTCTTGATGCTGAAGAGCGTCCCGGCCGCCGGCATGAAGCATCCCGCGGCAGCCATCTTTTGAGGGCCTTGATCCGGCCCACGTTCATAAGAGTTCTTTATGAAAGAATCAAAAGAGAGTATTTGACTTTTACCCATTTTTCATTAGGACTGTCACAAGATGCATACAGGGAAGCCATGGTTGCCCGGATTCTACTCATCTCAGAATTCCGTACCTTCGCGCAGGTTGTCGATATGGAGGAAACAGAGGAATGACCGAAGGTTCCTGCAAAAGGAGGGGATGTAGATGGGTGTTGAAATAGAAAGAAAGTTTCTCGTGAAGGGGGACCTTTGGAAGTCGTCGGCGCGAGGGGCGCGATACCGGCAGGGCTACCTCAACAGCGCCAGGGAAAGGACGGTCCGGGTGCGGACGATCGGCGAGATGGGGTATCTGACGGTCAAGGGGATCGCTGCGGGGGCGTCTCGAATCGAATTCGAGTACGTGATCCCCACCGCCGACGCCGACGCCATGCTGACGGACCTGTGCGAAAAGCCGCTCATCGAGAAGAACCGCTACAGGATCCGGGCGGGGGAGCACACCTGGGAGATCGACGAGTTCTTCGGGGAAAACCGGGGTCTCGTGGTGGCTGAGGTGGAGTTGGCCGGTGAAGAACAGGCCGTCGAAAAACCCGAATGGATCGGCGAGGAGGTCACGGGCGACCCCCGTTATTTCAACTCGAATCTCATCAAACACCCGTATACGAAATGGTAAACGATTTGAAATGATCATCAATGGTGGTATAAGCGGAGTCGTCACCGCAAAAGAGGAATAACCTTGAAGAATGCAAGGTCCCTGGCCACCATCGTCACGCCGGCGACCCTGCCGGACGCCCCGGCGCCGGCAGGGGTTCCCGAATGTTCGAACAATACCGCGGCGCATCTCAAGCCCCGGGCGGCTGAGAGGGTTTTCGCCGGAAGGCTTGAATAAACGGCGGCCAGGCAAACCGCTCCCATGTCGATCGTGCCGCGCCCCCCGGGGGGGGGGGCCGGGCGGGCGCCCCCCCGGGGCGCGGGGCAGCCCCAGGCG
>JBFMBA010000284.1:0-12845 GCA_040755475.1 Thermodesulfobacteriota bacterium | reverse complement strand
GTTCGGGTCGATCAACGGCAGCGTGCTGGCCAACACCGTCAGCACCGGGGCGATCACCATCCCCCTGATGAAAAAGGTCGGGTACAGGCCGCACATCGCCGCGGCGGTGGAGACGATCGCCTCGACCGGGGGGCAGATCCTGCCGCCCGTCATGGGGGCGGGCGCCTTCATCATGGTGGAGCTGACTGGCGTCCCCTACCTTGACATCATCAAGGTCGCCGCGATCCCGGGGATCCTGTTCTACCTGTCGATCTTCGTCATCGTCCACCTCGAGGCGAAGCGGACCGGCATCGCCCTCATCCCCGCCGACGCGCTTCCCGCCTTCGGCCAGGTGCTCCGCAAGGGGTGGTACCTCGCCACCCCCCTGGTCGTGCTGGTGGTGCTGCTGTTCCAGGGCTATTCCCCGAACTACTCCGCCTTCTGGACGCTGGTGGCCGTGGTGGTGGTCAGCTGGTTCCGACCCGAGAACCGGATGGGCCCGCGCAAGATCGTCGATGCCTGCGTCGAAGGGATGATGACCTCCCTGACCGTCGGCAGTCTGATGGGGGCCATCGGCATCTTCATCGGCGTCATCGTCCTGACCGCGGCCGGGCTGAAGTTCTCCCATGCCCTGATCGGTCTGTCCGGCGGCAACCTGTTCCTGGCCTTGCTGCTGGTGGGGGTGGCGTCGCTGGTCCTGGGGATGGGCATGCCCATCACGGCGGCCTACCTCCTGCTCGCAGTCCTGGCGGCCCCGGCGCTCAAGGAGATGGGGGCCAGCCTCCTGGCGGCGCACCTGGCCATTTTCTGGTTCAGCCAGGACTCCAACGTCACCCCGCCCGTCTGTCTGGGCGCCTACGCCGCGGCCGGGATCGCCAACGCCGATCCCTGGAGGACGGGGATCACCGCCTTCCGGTTCGGCCTCGTGCTTCTGCTGATGCCGTTCCTGTTCATCTTCGAGGACTACCTCCTGCTGGACGGCACCCTCCTGCAGAACCTGTGGGCGGTTACCCTGACAACCCTGGGGGTGGTTGCCTACTCGGCCTGGACGATGCGCTACGCATTCCAGCAGACGACCATTCCCGAGTGGCTGCTGCTCGGTGTCGCCTGGATCGCCATGTTATGGCCCGACTGGAGGACGGAGACTTTCGGACTGGCAGCCGGCGCGCTGTTCCTTATCTGGCATTGGAGCCGATACCGGAAGTTGCAGGCCCGGGCTGCGGGGACACAGCCGGGATAGTGACAGGGGAACTGACGCCCGGTGCTGTCGGAATGCATGACGTCCGCTCGTGACGGTAGACATGAGGCCCTTTTCAACAACCCCCAACAGAAAGGAGTACAGCCATGTTTCGAAGCCGATTTCCGGAAATCCCCCATCGACAGAGGAAGGGCATAACGCTGTGCCGTCATCTGGCACTGTGCATGTCAATGGCCGCACTGATCCTTGCCGGGGCATGGACCCTGCCCGGAGCCGCACAGGCGGCGCCGCCCAAGGCGCTCTCCTTCTCGGGCGGATCCCCCGGCGGCAACTACAACCTACTCACCACAGCGCTGTCGCCGCTGCTCGTCCAGGGGCCGTCCAAGATCAGCGTTTTCCCGGAGGGGAGCACGGGCTCGCCGGAAAACATCCGCCGCACGCAATCCGGCGAGACCGACATGGCGCTCGGCTTCGCCTCGGACCTGGTCGAGGCCTGGAACGGCGAGGGCCGGTTCAAGAGCCCGCACAAGAAAATCCGGGCCCTGGCCTACATGGACGCCAACATCGCCCATGTGGTCACACTGGCCAAAAGCAACATCACCAGCTTCGAGCAGCTGTACGACAAGAAGCTCGCCCTGGGACCGCAGGGATCCGGTTCGTCGATGAACATCGAACGGCTCCTCCGCCAGCTGGGCGCCTGGGATCGGGTGCGGAGCAAGGCCGTGTACCAGGGGGCGATGGATGCCTCCCAGGCACTGAAGGACGGGCATATCGATGCCTACAACTGGCACGTGAACATCGGCAACGCCACGTACCACGACACCGCTTCCACCTACGACATCCGCATCATCGACCTGGACACGCCGGCGCGGGCCTCGGGGTTCTACAAGAAGTATCCGTTCTACACCCCGTTCACCATCCCGGGGGGGATCTACAGGAGCGTCAATGCGCCCGTGAAGACCTTTGCGACCCCCACGTTCTGGATCGTGAACGAATCATTCCCGGAAGACCGCGTGTTCGAGCTGCTCTCCGTCGCCTTTTCCGACGGCGTTATCCGCCGCATGCACGATGCCGTCGGGCTGACGGCCCAGAAGAACTACGGGAAGGACAAGGCGCTGCAGGGCGTTCCCATCCCTCTGCACCCGGGAGCGATTAAATACTGGAAGTCTCAGGGATTCACCGTTCCCGACGTCCGCTGAAACGGCGCGCCGTTGATGATGAACCGGTACGGATAGGGGATTGCCCTTCGCGGCGGCAGACCCTCCACAAAGGTTGTGTGTGTCAACGGCAGGTTGACTGTAGAATATAGGGTGAGGCATCGGACACCCGATGCCCACCCGCCGGGCGGCAACCTGATGGAAAACCCCCGCTATTGGGAGGTATCAAGGGGAAATCCGTCGTCGGCCGTAGCCGATTCGGATGGATCTTATCGAGGCACCCGTCTCAGGCCAGATCGCACCGGCCGCCGATCGCCGGCTGCCTGTGACCGAGACCCGGAAGCTCCCATACGCCCGCCCCCCCGGGGTTCATATCGGCCCCGATGTTTGCATCGATGAGGTAGGGTTTGTTCCGTTTGATTGCCTCCTCGAGCGCCTCGCCCAGGTCGGCCGCTTTGTCCACGCGAACCCCCTCGATGCCCGCCGAGCGCGCCATGGCCGCGAAATCCGGGTTGTAGGGCTCGCCGGTTTCGGGATGGCGGAAGTCGGTGACCAGTTCCCGCCCCTCGAGATAGCCCCGCTGCAGCCCCCGGATGGAGGCGTAGGAGTAGTTGTTCCACACCACCCAGACGACGGGGATGTTGTACTCGGCGGCGGTCCCCAGGACGCTGGCGTGCATGAAGAAGGCCCCGTCGCCGCAGACCGAGACACAGGGACGCTCCGGCGCGGCGAGCTTCGCTCCGAGGACCCCGGCGACCCCGAAGCCCATGGGGCCGAACCCCATGGAACCGATGAGGGAGTCGGGCCGCGGGGGATGGCAGAACTGGATCAGCCAGTTGTGGTGGATGCCGATGTCGCTCACCAGGATCGTGTCATCGGGGAGCACCTTGTCGATCTCGCGCGCCGCCCGCTGGGGATGGATGGGTGTCGTATCGGCTTCGAAGCCGGGGGCGATAAACGCCTCCCACTGTTTGCGGTAGCCGTCGATCGCCTGGAGCCAGCCGTCCCGGCTTGCGGGAACCTCGCCGGGGAGCTTCCGCCGGTCGAGCTCGGCCAGGACCTGGTGAAGAAAGGTCCGCACGTCCGCCATCAGCCCGAGGGCCACGGGGTAGTTCCGGGCGATCTCGTCCGGGTCGATGTCCACGTGGATGAGCTTCGTGGGCGGGATGGTGAACGAGTAGCCCGGGAGCCAGCTGCTCGAGGTCCGGTCGTCGAAGCGCACCCCCAGGGCCAGAAGCACGTCCGCCTGGCGGGCGGCGTGGTTGGCCTGGTAGGCGCCGTTGCGCGCGACCAGTCCGAGCGCGAGGGGATGCCTCGCGTTGATCGCCCCCTGCCCGCTGGAAGAGCAGGCGACGGGGATCCTCAGCCTTTCGGCGAGTGCGAGCAGCGCCTCGGTGGCTTTCCCGTACTTGACCCCCTGGCCGACCAGGATGACCGGCCGCTCCGCCGCGAGCAGCATGTCCACCGCCCGGCCGAGTCCCTCGGGGTCGGCCCCGCAGCGGCAGGTGATGTTCGCGTTCCACTCGGACGCCTGCGGCATCTCCACCTCCGCCTCCTCCTTGAATATGTCGAAGGGAACGTCGAGCACCACCGGACCCGGCCGACCCGTGACCATCGTCTTCCACGACTGCCTGACCGCCAGCGGGACCATATCCGCCCGTGTGGGCTGGAACACCCGCTTGCAGTAGGCCCGCACCGTGGAGGGATAGTCCGCCTGGTTGAATCGGTAGGCTTCCTGGAAGGCCCCCCGGTTGAACTGACTCGTCGGAATGTTCCCCGTCACTGCCAGGAAGGGCACCGAGTCCAGAAAAGCGTTCGCCAGGCAGATGGGCATATTCGCCGATCCCGGCCCGCAGGAGGTGAACGTGGCCACGGGCTGTCCGGAAACCCGGTAGTAGACGTCCGCCATGAAGCCGGAAACCGATTCGTGGTGGACCGACAGCGCCTTGATCTCGTCGGCGCGCTCATAGAAGGCGTCAATGAGGCTGATGTTCCCGTGTCCACACAATCCGAACAGGTAAGGCACCTTCTCCTGGATGAGATAGTCTACGATGATCTGGCCGCCGTTCATTCGCGTCATGGGCTGGGTCCTCCTGTTCTGCCGGGTAAGGTTGGTCCGATACACCTGGGTGGGTTCCTGACAACAGTCGTCCTGCAAACCGCCGGATTTCCTACCACAGGCAACGGGGGGTGTCAACGGTAATCGCCCGCGATGATCGCACACGGGTGACAGGGCAGAACCCTGAAGGCGGCTCGAAGATCACTGTCGTCAGCGGTCACGCAAGGCGGTTCGCAGGGCATTGCCATACCGCGCGCCCCGGCATCGCCGTCCCCGTTCATTGCCGCGCACGGAAGGCGATCAGGCCTGCTTCACCGGGTGCCAGAGCTCGATGATGCGGGAACCCGCGTCGGTCGTAAGGGTATGCTGGACGCCCGCCGGGATGACCGTCCCCTCCCCGGGAGACAACCGCCGGCGCTGATCGCCCACCGTCACCTCAAACTCACCCCGGTCTATGTAGATGATGCTGTCCCAGGTGTGATCATGCAGGGGTGAGACCGTCGGGCGGTCAAAGGAGATGAACATGAACAGCGCCTCTCCTAACTGGATGGACCGGCGCTCGGTGCCGGGGCGGATGAAATCCGAGGGCAACCCCTCGACGGTAAAAAACGGATTCTCAGGATTCATGGGCTTCTCCATCGTTTTAAAGCCTGACAGGCCGGCGGCGGGATACCCGCCCTTGCCGGCATCGGAGGCCTGCCCCCGCTCACAGGCGATGATCGCGGATCTTCATCCCGGGTCACGGTCACACGCGCCAAGTCTGGTTCAGTGTCTCGATACGGGTGTGTGGAATTCCTATAACGCAGGTGCTCATCGGGAGCAAGACGAATCCGACCGGCCGGGATGTGATAGCGCACGGACCGTCAGGGGCGCCCCGCGCCCGACAACCTGACCGCACCCGCCTGTGGCTTCTATAGTCCTCTTTCCGGTCTGGCCTCACGGTAGACCTCGATACGGCTGACCGCGAACCGTGCCTTGACAGCGCGGACCACCGCTCCCTGCCGGCGGTTATCCGCAGCAGGCCGTGCCCTTGCTGGAGGAAGTCGAGCACCCGGAGTCGCCCGGGCCGCAGCAGGCGCCATCCGTCCGTCCCAGCATGGCGTTGATCACCGCCGCCGCGCATCCGACGCCCGTCTGCACAGTGATCGCATCGAAAGGGCAATTCCGGCTGCAGGCGCCGCACTCCATGCAGGCATCGCGATGCTGGATCTCCACGTGCCGTGTATTCATTTTGAACACCTCGTGCGGGCAGACCTCGAGGCACATGCCGCAGCCGGTGCATTTCTCCTGATCCAGCTTCAGGGTGACCACATCCTTGAGGTACGTCGGGTGAATCATATTTAACCTCCTACGCGTAAGCGATCAGACGCGACGCCGTCCAAAGCAGAAGGCCGGTTGCTCCCATCCCGATCTCCAGGGGAAGGGCCCAGCGCATCTCCCTGTTTACCCCCGAGAGCGAGGTATAGGTGGAGCAGCCGGTAAAATTCATGGCCAGATAGGCCGTCACGGCCGGGATGATCAGCAGCCAGGCCAGAACGCCCAGCCGCCCCGCCCACATCGACAGGTCATACCCCGGCAGCCAGAGGATGGCGATCGCCACGGCGATACCGAGCCAGAGGCCCTTGGTTGCGAACGCCCGCCCCGGAAGATAGGGCAGCAGAAGGGGGTTGATCACCGCACCCGCCACCACGGCGCTCAAGAAGGCCGCTGCCGCGAACGCACCGTCGCGAAGGGCGTTTTCCCAGTACCCGGACGGACCGCCGATGCCGCCCAAAAGAAAGAGGAAAGCGACGATCAGCAGGGAAGGTTTGAGGGCCGCGACCAGTTCCACCGGGATCAAGACGGCCCGCTCCTTCAGGGGGAAGGTTTTGATCCGCATGTGGCGCGTGGCCTTGAAGCCGCTGTCGAGATAGGCCGGCAGGTCCCCGGCGTCGATGGGGCCGTAGCGGACCCCGAACCCGGAGCGTTTCTTCACCGTGTGGGCGGCCACGCCCGGCGCCCCCAACTGGGGGAGGATCACCCAGCGGTGGCTGACAACCTCCTTCAGCCCGCTCGCGTCGATCCTTTTCACCAGTTCCTCCGTGCCGAAGGTGCCCTTGCCGGCAGCGCACCAGACATTGATCCCCTTCGTGTCGAGGACCAGAATCCAGGCATCCCTTCCCGGAAGGGAACCCCGAAGCCGGTCGAAGCTCATCTTGTAGTTGGCCGATACCAGAACGGGCGATTCCCGATCCGGGTTGCCCAGGGCATAGAGGCCCGGATCGACGGTGTAATCCATCCGGCCGACCCCCCAGCGCGCTTTCATCGCGCCCCAGCGATCCCGCCGGCGCAGCTCCGCGGATATCCGCGGTACGCTCCCGGCCGGCGTCGAGAGGGACCCGGCGACGAAATCCTGATCCGGCCGCGGGGGTGGTTCCGGCGCGTCGGACCCGACGGCCGCGGAACCAAGCGAATCGTTATACATGGGCAACAGGGTCAACGCCGGCTCTTGATGGGTCGGTTTATCCGCTCGAATCATTACATTCTCCTGATAACGAAGGCGCGCAGCACCTGCAGTCAGCCGCGGCCTTTCGCATCGCCTCGGTGAACACGGGGACCGCCTGCAGCACCGCGTCCCGTCGGTCTTCCGGTATGTTCCGGGTGAGGTTCTCGAAAAACCCCCCCAGGCAGAGCCAGACTATCCGGTGGGTCTCCCCTCCCCGTTCCGTCAAGGCAAGGGTGACCGCCCTGGAATCATGCGCCGCCCTGCCCCGCTTCAGGAGCCCCTTGCGGAGCAGCGGATTCACCAGACGGGTGGTCGTGCTCTTCTCCACGGACAGTATCCCGTGAAGATCCGCCAGGGCAAGCCCCTTGTTTTTTGCCACGGCATCGAGGATGCCGAACTGGTGAAAGGTGATGTCCTGGCAGATCGTCTCGTCCCGGCTGCAGCACCGGATCTCCCGGGACAGGCTCATGATGATCCCGAACAGGTCCCGGTGTCTTTTTTCAGGTTCGACTCGCATGGTTGTACCATACAACTAAATCGGCGGCACTGTCAAGAAAAAAATGCGGTGCGGAACCGACCCGTCACAAGATTCCCCTTGACAGGGCCCCCCCCCTTCAGTATGTATCCATCAAATGATTGAATCGTAAGCTGGAAAGCACCCATGACCACCCCGCTGGAAAAGGCCCGCAAGGACCCCGATTCGATGAAGGCCCGCATCCTCGACTGCGCCCGCCGTATTTTCGGCCAGTACGGTTTTCACGGGACGACCACGCGGATGATCGCCCGGGAAGTGGGGATCGACATCTCCACCCTTCACTACCACTGGGGGGGAAAGAAGGATCTCTACGAATCCGTCGTGGTCGACATCAACAAGGACCTCCGGCAGAAGCTGATCGACGTGGAAAAGGTGATCCACGGCCTCCCCCTGGGCGAGCGCCTGGACATCTCCATCGACCTGACGACCGACTACCTCTTCGCGCACCCGGAAATTTCCAATCTGATCCTCCTGCGCTATTTCGGCAAGACCCGCTCCGACGGTAACTTCGACTCCCTCATTCCCGAGTTCACCGCCGATATCGCCCGCTCCATGGGCCTGGCCAGAGACAGGAAGAACGTTCCGCCCGAGACCATGATGAAGGTCCTGGCGGTGATGAACTCGATCCATAACTTCATTTCCGGCGAGAACTTTTTTCGCCCCATGGTGAAGGCGGACAGGGAGACGTACATCGCCATGGTGAAGCAGACCCTGAAGTTCATCCACATCCCGGCATTCACGCAGAACGAAGCGACATAGCGCCGGAATCCCCCCGGAACGGACGTCCGGGGGGACGTCCCGGCGACACATCCGCTGTTTCAAGGCGGCATTGAGGGCACAAGGAGGAAGCCAATGGCACTCGACATGGATGCGATCGGCAGGAAGATCGGTCCCCTGAAGAAAGACTACGACTGGAGGGACGCGGTCCTCTATGCGATCGGCGTGGGGGCCGGATTCGACGAACCGGATTACACCTACGAAAAGAACCTCAAGGTGATCCCCAGCTTTTCCATCGCTGCAATCTTCGATTTCCTCGGCCAGGTGGGCGCCGCATCGAACATGAACCTGGCGGGCATCCTCCACGGTGAGCAGGACCTCCTCTTCCACAATCCGATACCCGCCTCGGGAACACTGACGACGGAAGGGAAGATCACCCACTACTACGACAAGGGGGCCAAGGGGGCGCTGGTCGTGGGCGAAGGAGAGACCTTTCATTCCAACGGCAAGAAGCTCTTCACGAACATCGTCACGATCTTCGCCCGCCTCGACGGGAACTTCGGCGGACCGGCCGCCCCCCCGAACATCATCGAGTTCCCCGTTCGGCCTCCCGATTTCGCCGTGGATGCCGCCCCTTCGCCCGATCAGCCGCTCATCTACCGCCTCTCCGGCGACATCTTCCCGCTCCACGTGGATGCCGAATTCGCCAAAATGGCCGGCTTCGAAAAGCCGATCATGCACGGCCTGTGCACCCATGGATTCGCCTGCCGCGCCCTCATGGCGAGCCTCACCCCGGGGCGGCCGGAGCTGGTCCGGCGCCTCGCCTGCCGCTTCTCGCGACCCCTCTACCCCGGCGATCCGATCCGGACGCTGATCTGGAAGGTCGCCGAAGGAAAGGCCCTCTGGCGGACGATCAACACCCGCAACGAGGAGACGGTCATCGACAACGGGATCTTCGAATACGGCGAGGTCCCGAAGGACGAGATCCGCTTCGACGGACGGGTGGCCGTGGTCACGGGGGCCGGCGGCGGTCTGGGGCGGGTCTACGCCCTGGAGCTCGCCAAACGGGGCGCCAAGGTCCTCGTCAACGACCTGGGCGGCGCCAGGGACGGATCGGGGGAAGGGTCGCACACCCCGGCCCAGAAGGTCGTGGAGGAGATCCGGGCGCTCGGTGGCGATGCGGCGGCGAACTACGACACGGTCTCGACCCCCGAAGGGGGGGAGAATATCGTGAGGGCCGCCGTCGACGCCTTCGGGACCGTGGACATCCTCATCAACAACGCCGGGATCCTCAGAGACAAGAGCCTCCCCAAGATGGAGCCGGAGGCCTGGCAGGCGGTATTGGACGTCCACCTGAACGGCGCCTTCCATGTGACGAAACCGGCCTTCGCCGTCATGAAGGAGAAGGGATACGGCCGGATCGTCATGACCACCTCCGCCGCCGGCCTCTACGGGAATTTCGGACAGACCAACTACGGCGCCGCCAAGATGGGGCTCGTGGGGCTGATGAACACGCTGAAGATCGAGGGCGCCAAGTACGACATCAAGGTCAACACGGTCGCCCCGATCGCCGCCTCCCGGCTCATGGCGGACATCATCCCGCCGGAGGCCCTGGAAAAGATGAAACCGGAGTTCGTGGCGCCGCTCGTTCTTTACCTCGCGTCGGAGAAGTGCCCCGTGACCGGACGGATCTACAACGCGGGCGTCGGCTATTACGGCCGGGCCGCCATCATGACCGGTCCCGGCACGGTGATCGGCGATGGGAAAACGGTCCCGACGCCCGCAGAGGTGGCGGCGGCCTGGGAGAAGATCCGGAGCCTCAAGGGGGCAAAGGAGTATGGACAGCTCGGTGACCTGATGGGCGACATGCTGGCCGCCTTCACCCCGACGACACAGGCAAGGAGGGACGCATGATGATCGGAATCCAATCCTACGGCGCCTATATCCCCCGCCTGAGGCTCAGCCGCATGGCGATCTTCCAGGCTATGGGCTGGTTCGCCCCGGCCACCGTCATGGTCGCCCAGGGGGAGCGCTCCATGTGCAACCACGACGAGGACAGCCTGACGATGGCCGTGGCCGCCGCCCGGGACTGCCTGGCGGGGATGGACAAAAAGCGGGTCGACGGCAGCTATCTCTGCTCGACCACCCTCCCCTTCACCGACCGCCAGAACGCCGGCATCCTCAAGACGGCCCTCAACCTCCGGGACGATCTGGTCACCGCCGACTTCACCTCGTCGCTCCGCGCGGGAACGACGGGGCTTCTGACCGCCCTGGAGGTGGTTCGGGGGGGGAGCCGCGGGAACGTCCTGGTCGCCGCCGCCGACAGGCGCGAGACGAAACCCGCCTATTTCTACGAGATGTGGTTCGGCGACGGCGCCGCCTCGCTTCTGGTCGGAGGTGAAAACGTCATCGCCGAGTTCCTCGGGTCCCACACCGTTTCCTACGACTTCGTCGACCACTACCGGGGCGCGGGGAAGGCCTACGACTACATGTGGGAGGAGCGCTGGCTCCGGGAGGAGGCCTACTCGAAGTTCATCCCCGAGGCCGTCGGGGGTCTCATGAAGAGGCTCGGCATTTCGATGAGCGACGTCCAGAAGGTCGTCTTCCCCTGCCTGTTCAAGGCGGAACACAAGGCGATCGCCAAAATGCTCGGCGCCGCCCCGGAGAAGGTGCCAGAAAAATTAGTAGACACGATGCACGAGGTGTGCGGCGAGACGGGGGCGGCCCACCCCCTGCTGATGCTGGTGGCGGCCTTGGAGCAGGCCAGGCCCGGCGACGGGATCCTCCTGGCCGGATTCGGCCAGGGATGCGACGCGCTCTTTTTCAGAGCCACCGAAGCGATCGCAACCCTCCCCCCCCGCGCCGGTGTCAGGGGTTCGCTGGAAAACAAGAAGAGCATCGACAATTACATGAAATTCCTGAAGTTCCGCAACCTCATCGATCCCGAGATGGGAATCCGGGCGGAGGCCCCGACCCAGACGGCGATGACGGTCCTCTGGCGGAAGCGCAAGATGCTCACGGGCCTGGTCGGCGGGCGGTGCCGGGATTGCGGGACGCCCCAGTACCCGCGGATGGACATCTGCGTCAACCCGGCCTGCGGTCACGTCGACAGCCAGGACGATTACGAGTTCGCCGACCGGACGGCCCGGATCAAGACCTTCACGGGCGATTTGCTCGCCGTGTCCGTCGACCCGCCGAACATTTACGGGATGGTCCAGTTCGACGAAGGGGGCCGCTTCATGGCCGACTTCACCGATTGCGAGCTGTCCGACTGCAAGGTGGGGCTCCCGGTGAAGATGGTCTTCCGGCGGCGATTCACCGACGACGAGCGGGGCTTCTCGGGCTATTTCTGGAAGGCGGTTCCCCAGCCCGGCGCCGCGGCGGCGCTGCCGGAGATCCGGTTCGACGGCCGGGTGGCGATCGTCACGGGGGCGGGCGCGGGCCTCGGCAGGACCTACGCCCTGGAGCTGGCCCGGCGGGGGGCGAAGGTGGTCGTGAACGACTACGGCGGCCCTCGCGACGGCGCCGGAGCGGGCTCCAGCAGCCCGGCCGACGGGGTGGTTGAGGAGATCAGGGCCGCCGGCGGCGAGGCGGTCGCCAGCTACGACAGCGTCGCCACCCCCGAAGGGGGCGAGAGCATCGTCCGGAGCGCCGTTCAGACCTTCGGCGGCGTGGACATCCTGATCAACAACGCCGGGATTCTCCGCGACAAGAGCTTCCTGAAGATGGATCCGGAGAACTGGCAGGCGGTCCTGGACGTCCACCTCAGCGGCGCCTACCACGTCACCCGGCCCGCCTTCGCCCGGATGCGCGAGCAGGGCTATGGCCGGATCGTCATGACCACATCCGCCTCGGGCCTGTACGGCAACTTCGGCCAGACCAACTACGGCGCCGCGAAAATGGGCCTTGTCGGCTTCATGAACACGCTCAAGCTCGAAGGGGCCAAGTACGACATCCGGGTGAACACCATCGCACCCATGGCCGCCTCGCGCCTCACGACAGATATGCTTCCGCCCGAGATGTTCCAGCAGCTCAAGCCCGAGTTCATCACCGGGATCGTCCTGTATCTCTGTTCCGAGTCGTGCAAGGAAACGGGCGAGATCTTCAACGCGGCGTCCGGTTATTTCAACCGGGCCGCGGTCCTGACCGGTCCGGGGGCGCTGCTGGGCGGCGGAGAGAAGATTCCCACGCCCGAGGAGATCCGCGAGCAGTGGGCGCGGATCGACAGCCTCGACGGAGCGCGGGCGATCGACGACGCCAACGCAGCCGTCATGTCCTTCCTGGTCCCGCCCGCGCCGACGCAGGAGACGGCGAAAGGAGCAGGGGCTCCTGCGGGTACTGCGCCCGGGGCCGGCGCGCCGTCCCCCACCGACGTGGGAACGGTCTTCGCGCGGATGCCGGGGGCCTTCCGTCCCGACAAGGCGGCGGGCGTGAACGTCGTCTTCCAGTTTTCCATCTCCGGTCCGGGCGGGGGCAACTGGACCGTCACCGTGAAGGACGGGACGTGCAGCGTCGGGCCAGGTACGGCGGACAAGCCCACAACGACGATCAAAATGGCCGACGGCGATTTTCTCCGGCTCATCACCGGCGAGCTCGACGGGATGCAAGCCTACAGCTCGGGAAAGCTGAAGGTCGAGGGCGATCTCATGAAATCCCAGCTCATCGGGAAGCTCTTTGCATTCGGGAAATAGGAGTGGTCGGCCTCGAAGGTGGAT
>JBFMBA010000283.1:0-10735 GCA_040755475.1 Thermodesulfobacteriota bacterium | reverse complement strand
TATCTGGAGGCCGGGGCCGACATGGCCTTTGTGGAGGGTCCGGCCTCCATCGAAGAGGTCGAGCGCGTCTGCCGGGAGGTGTGCGGGCCGATCTTCTACAACATGACCGGCATCTCGCCGCGCATGAGCCTCGAGCAGATGCAGTCGCTCGGCATCGCGATCACGATCACCGCCGGGACCGCCATGCGCGCCACGCTGCAGGCCGTCTATGACATCGCGGTGAAGCTCAGGGACGAGGGCCCGACCGCCGAGGCGGCGTTCATCGAGGCCTTCAAGAAGCACCCCCTCGGCGACCTGCACACCTTTGCGGGGTTCGACGGAATTCGCGCGGTGGAGGAGAAGTTCTTGCCGGCCGGACAGCTCGGCAAGTATGACGATTCGCTCGGACACCGGCCCGGCGAACCGTCACAAAGCTGAATAAAGACTCCCAAATCCCGCGCTGAAAAGCGCTGCCCCACGAGTCCAATGCGATCGCGAACCGGCGGTGTTCTCCCGGGATCATACCCGTCCAGTTGCGCCTTCAGCTGTTGATGACGGGCGACAAGCGTTCTTCGCTCCATCCTATCCCGCCGCCACCGGTCGCGGTCCTTTTCTGCCCACCCCCAGATTTACCGCTGCTCGATAGGTCTTGACAGGGAATCCCTTTATCTGTACATGAATTCTCAGTTTTTCTTCCAAGGGCATTGGTGATCGATCATGCCTTTCATTTCGGTTTCCTTACCTCTGTTTCCGCAAGTCAGAAGGGCATTGCCGAAGGGACGTGAAAGACCGCGTATCGTTGAAGGGGTTACCGGCCGGGTCGCAATCGGGAATGAGAAAAGGGAGGAGGTTGAGAATGACACCGAATCGGTTCGGGGCGTTTCTGTTGATCGCTATCAGTCTGGCTTATGGATATTTCACGCTGCAGCAGCCCAAGGCGCAGGCACTGGGAGATCCCGGGTTGACCCTATTCCCCTGGATTCTCACCCTATTCCTCCTTTTCCTTTCAGGGCTCCTCTTGGTTCAAGACCTCAGAGGTCTGGCTCTGCCAAAGCGTTTTTCCTTTGCATTCACGCCTGCCGGGGTCCGATCGGCAATCGGGCTCACCCTCATTTTCGTTTACATTTGCGTCATGCCTTACATCGGATTCTTCCTATCATCGGTCTTACTATTTGGCAGCATCATGTGGCTGGTTGATGAACGCCGTCCTTTGATAATATTCGGCTTTTCCTGTGGAGTCACGTTACTGCTTTTCCTCTTTTTCGGGGTGCTTTTCCAGATCCCCCTTCCCAAGGGGACCCTTCTGCAGGAGGTATTTTTATGGGCATAGAATTCTTCCAGGGCTTTCTGCTGCTGCTCCAGCCGATCAATCTCCTGGCTGTGGCCGCCGGCTCCATTGCCGGTCTGATTTTCGGGATGATTCCCGGTTTGACCACCACCACCTGTATTATCATGTTTCTGCCTCTGACCTTTGTAATGGACCCGGTTACGTCGGTTGCCCTCCTGTTGGGGATTTACACCGGCGGCATGAGCGGAGGCTCTTTCTCTGCAATATTAATCAATATTCCGGGAACGCCATCGGCCTCGGCGACCCAGATAGACGGCTTCCCCATGGCCAAGCGCGGTGAGCCCGCCCGCGCGCTGAGCATTTCGATCACCGCCAGTCTTGTGGGGGGTCTGTTCAGCTTTGTCGCCCTGGCTTTATTCGCCCCGCAGCTGGCTAATGTGGCTCTCCAGTTCAAGACGCCCGAGCTGTTCGCCTTGATCTTCTTCGGCATATCGATCATCAGCAGTTTTGCCGTCAAGTCGGTCGTCAAGGGGTTTATCTCTGCGGTGTTGGGTCTGATCATCTGCACCATCGGCCAGGATCCCATCCGGGGAATCGGGCGCTTCACCTTTGACAACGTCAACCTGCTCATGGGATTCAACATTATCCCTATCCTGGTCGGTCTCTTCGCCTTTCCAGAAATCATCAATATTTTCAAAGAAGTGATGACTGCTCATGAAAAAGTAAAGGGTGCGCTTCCTTTTCGGAAAATTTTTCCGAGCTGGGCGGATTTCAAAGTTGCGGGCATGGCCAATTTTATCGGGAGTCTGGTCGGGACATTCATCGGGATTTTGCCTGGGGCCGGCGGGCCGATCGCCATTTTCATGGCCTACGACTACACCCGCAAGTTCAGTAAAAGACCTGAAAAGTACGGCACGGGCATTCCGGAGGGGATCGCCAGCGTCGAGGCGGCCAACAGCGCCGTCTGCGGCGGGGCTCTCATTCCCACCATGACCCTGGGAATACCCGGGGATGGCATCACCGCGATCATCATCGGAGCCCTGATTATCCAGGGCCTGGCCCCCGGCCCTCTCCTTTTCGTCCAGCATGCATCCTTTGCCTATACCATGATCGCCGCCTACTTCGTTGCCAACTGGATCACGGCGTTGATCGGCTACCTGGGGGTGCGGTGGATCGTCAAGCTCCTGGACCTGCCCAAAGCGGTGCTTCTCCCCCTGATCATCATCACCTGTTTTATCGGGAGCTATGCCCCGCGCAATTCCTTCTTTGACGTTTTCACCATGTTCGGGTTTGGACTTCTGGGCCTCGGCATGCGATGGTTACAGATTACGGTGATCCCCATGGTGCTCGCCATTGTTCTGGGTGACCAGCTGGAGTCACACCTGCGTCTGGCGCTCACCTCTTCCCAGGGAGACATCTCGATCTTTTTCGCCTCGCCGATCAGTTTGTTTTTCCTGCTGTTGTCGGCCTTCACGATCCTGTTCCCCTTCATCATGCAACGGAAAAAGAAAGGAACTCACCTGGGTTTTGATTCGAAGGGTACTGATCAATGAGGTGAAAAAACCGGGTCTGCCTTCACGCGAACCGGCTTTGTCATCCATTCATGTCAATGAGAACCGACATGTCAATGAGAACCGATGCGAACTCGCCATCGGTCGGCATGGGTGTAAGGGGAGGGGGGCTGTTTTCTCCTGTCAGGGGATCGTGTTGCTCTGAAAATGAGCACTTCCCTTCCGGGAAGCCCCGCGCCGTGCGGGCGGTGAGCTTCACTGGCGCTACTGCCCCGGATCTTCGATGCGCGGCCCCCTTCACGGGGCTAAAATATTTTTTTCCGCCGCCATTTTTTCGGCCGGTCGCCCGGGAGCATCAGCCCGCTCACGTCAACCTCCAGGTTCACCATGGCCTTGGCCAGCGTAATGGCGCAGCTGTACCCCTCCAGGACCGGAATCTCCCACCCCATTTCGTGCAGCCGTTTTTCGAGGAAGGGTCGGAGCCAGAAGGAGGCGGAACAGCCGAAGGTGATCACCTCGGCGCCGTCTTCCTCGATGGCGGCCACCGCCTCGCGGACCGCGCACTCCACCGCTTCGGACGGCTCCCCCCGCAGCGCCTTCGCTTTTTCGATGTGGAGCGACGATTCGTCGATGCAGTTGGGCCGGGGGAGGGGAAAGTTGATGTTGCGGATCGAGGCGCACCGGTCGCTGAAGCGGTGCTGGATCACCAGGTTGTAATAATACATGTTGTGATTTTCAGCGATATCGATGACGCTGAACTTGTTGCCCAGCATGCTGGCGATATGCATCTGGGAGAAGGCACAGGCGGTCACGGGGATCCCGTAGGGCCGGGCGATCTCCCGGGACTCCACGAAACCCGGTTCCCCGCCCCCCAGCAGGACGATTGCGTTATATTCGCCGCTCTCGCAGGCTTCCCGGATGATCGGAAGGCGGGCGGCGGCGACGTAGGCGAACTCCTCCCGGTTTTCCACCGGCCAGTCGCCGTAGGGGGCGAGCGGCCCCGGGTGCAGGTCCCATTCCACGTCCGCGAGCAGATGCCTGACGTTGTCGTAGTTCATCAGGCGCTGTTCCTTGGGCCCCTCGGTCGTTCGATGCACGTACCGGCTGTTCTGGGGCAGGTGAAAGGCCTGACACAGGAAAAAGCGGTATTTCTTTTGTTCCACTGGCATCATGGCTTGTCCTAACCGTTAATCAATGACAATTGATGATCCGGCAAAAAGTAAAAACCTCATGTAAATGGGACGGCTTCGTAAAAAGGCTGCAGGCAAGGCGCACGAATTCTGAGGAGTGAGGCGTACTTTTGCGTACGCCGCAATGACGAAGGATGAAGCGCAACGCAGCATCCGGCCTTTGTTACGAAGCCGTCACAGTTCGATCAACTCCCGCGGCAGTCTGGAAGAGAGCACCTGCGTCCCCGTCTCGGTGACCAGGACGTTTTCCTCGAACCGCATCGTGCCGAATTCGGGGTCGGCGACGGCCGGCTCGAGGGCGAAGACCATCCCGGGCTTGAACACCGTCTTGCTCCCCGGCTTGATGATGGGATTTTCGTGAAAATCGAGCCCCAGCCCGTGACCGATGAGGTGGGCCTGGTTTTCAGGGCCGTATCCGTGTTTTCCGAAAGCCTCCCGGACGAAGGTGTCCACGTCCGAGGCGACGACGCCCGGCTTGATGTAGTCGAGCGTTGCGTCGAAGACCTCCAGCATCATGGCGGCGAAGTCCTTCTGCTTCGCTGTCGCCTTGCCCACCACGACGGTCCGGCTGATGTCGGAGCCGTAGGAGTTGACCACGGCGGCCATGTCCATGAGGATGAGGTCGCCCTGCTTGATGACGTTCTCCGAAGAGCGCGCCCTGACCAGCTTCGAGCGCTCCCCTGACAGCACCTGCGATTCCTCGATGAACCATTCGGCGCCCGCCTTCTTCATCTCGTACTCGCATATTGCCGCGACTTCCTTCTCGGTCCTGCCGGGCTTGATCTCCCGGAACGCCGTTTCGTATCCGATGACCGTCACGTCGACGGCGCCCTGAATGAGGGCGATCTCCGTGTCGTCCTTGATGTCCCTGGCCTCGAGCAGCATCCTGGAGGCGCGGCCGAAGGTCATGCCCGGCATGAGCCTCTTGAGGTTTTCCATCGTGAAGAGAACCAGCACATCCTCCTCGATCCCGATCTTTGCCCCAGCGAGCCCTTCGTCTTTGAAAACCTTCGCGATGAACTCCTCGGCGTTGGTCAGGAATTCATCATAGATAAAGCGCTTCTGGATCCACGATTCCTCCTTGAGAAACCGCAGGACGTTTTTTGCCACGATATGGAACGGCTCCCCGCTCTTGGGTATGACCAGGGGGAAGAGCCTGAATACATCGGTCGGATAGATGGGCCGGTGCGGGTAGTATCCGGAATAATAGTACAGGTGGATGGGGCTGAAGAGGATCAGCGCATCCATGCCTTCCCGGGCCATCTCGGCCCGGATTTTCTCAATCCGCTTGGAACAGACCTCTTTTTTTGTCATCACTGCCTTCCTTTATGTGGTTGTTTTGAGGAAACGGAGTCAATCGGCCAGCCCTTCGCTCAGCTTCAGACCGAGTTCGAGGGCCTGTCCGTTGATCTTTAGGAAACTGCGGGGGATCTGGGCTTCGAGCACCTTGATGATCGACTCGGGACGGACCAGCTTGGTCAGCCCGATCACCACCCCGAGCATGCAGATGTTGAAAACGATCGGTCGGCCGATCTTCTCCATCACCGTTTCGTACATGGGCAGCTCCACCTGCCGGGCGTCCACCTTCTTCCCCAGTTTGACGTAGCGGCTGTCGGTGATGAACAGGCCGCCCGGGCGGAGGATCGAAAAGTAGTTCGCGTAGGCCTGCTGCGTCAGGCAGACCAGCACGTTGGGCTGGATGACCTTCGGAAAGTGGATAGGCGACTCGGCGATGATCACATCGGAACGGGTGGCGCCGCCCCGTGCCTCCGGGCCGTAGGACTGGGACTGTACGGCGATGAGATTCTCATGCAGTACGGCGGCCTCCGCCAGAATGATCGCCGCCGTGATCACCCCCTGCCCGCCCGAACCGGAAAAAACCATCCTGCATCGTTCCATGGTCAGTTTCCCTTGATTTTTTTACGGAGCCGTCTTCATTGCCCGCTCGATGATCTTCTGATACTCGGTGCAGTACTCCGGCATCTCCTTTTTCACAAAAATACCGCGCTCGATCAGCGAAGGGTTTTCCCGCTTCGCCTTGGAATCGATCGGGGTGGTCATGGTCTTGAGCTTCTCCATCATGTCCACGGCGCTGCCCTCCTTGTTCTTCCTGCCGAAGTAGGTCGGGCAGGGCGTCATCACCTCCACGACCGAAAACCCCTTGTGCAGGATCGCCTCCTGCAGGACATCGGCCAGCTGATTCACGTGATAGGACGTCGCGCGCGCCACAAAGGTGGCTCCTGCCGCCGTCGCCATGTTGACCACGTCGAATTCCTGGTCGATGTTCATGTAGGGAGCGGTCGTCGCCATCGTTCCGTAACCCGACAGCGGCGAGTACTGGCCGCCCGTCATGCCGTAGACCTTGTTGTTCATCACGATCGCCGTCATGTCGATGTTCCTGCGGCAGGCGTGGATGAAGTGGTTTCCCCCGATCGACAGGGCGTCGCCGTCTCCCATGGGCACCAGAAGCGTCAGGTCGGGCCGGCTCATCTTCACACCGATGGCAAAGGCCAGCGCCCGTCCGTGGATCGTGTGCAGGGTGTGAAAATCGAGATATCCCGCAATCCGCGATGAACAGCCGATTCCCGATACCATCACGATGTCGTTCTTCTTGAGCCCCATGTTCTCGATGGAGCGCACAAGGGCGTTGAGCGTGATTCCGTGCCCGCAGCCCGGACACCAGATATGGGGAAAGAACTTCTCCCGCAGATAGTCCTTGACAGCCATGTCAGACTCCTTTGCCCTGGATCAGGCGCAGAATATTGCGTATGTCGACGGGGGTGATCAGCACCCCGTCCACGCGATTGGCCAGAAATACCCGCTCCGGTTGCGCCACGGCCATTTTGACCGACTGCAGCACCTGACCCATGTTCATCTCCACGACCCCCACGTAGCGGGCGTTTTTTGCCTTCTCCCGGACCAGGTTCGCAGGAAACGGCCACAGTGTCTGGAGCTCGAGCAGTCCGATGCGCTCGCCGTGCTGATGGCGGTCCATCACCACGTGCAGGGCGGAACGCGCCGCCGATCCATACGATATCAGCAGCATCTCCGCATCGTCGACGAAATATTCCTTGTAGCGCGTCACCTCATCGACATGATTCTCGATCTTGTCCATCAGATGGCGCAGCAGATCGTGAACCACCCGCGGGTTCTCCGAGGGGAATCCCCACATGTCGTGAAACAGGCCCGTCACGTTGTACCGGTGCACCCCGCCGAAATCGGACATGGGCAGTCGGCCGTCCTCCCTCGGCAGATAGGGATGGTAGTCCACCCCCTCCCGGACCGATGTCTTGAGCCGCTCCACCAGCGGGATCTCGCCGGACTCCGGTATCTCCAGGCGCTCCCGCATGTGCCCGACCACCTCGTCGAAGAGCAGGATCACGGGTGTGCGGTAGGTCTCGGAAAAATTGAAGGCATCCACCGTCATGGCGAACACGTCCTGATGGTTCGATGCGGTGAGGGCGATGATCGCATGGTCCCCGTGCACGCCCCATCTGGCCTGGTTCACGTCCCCCTGGCTGACCTTCGTCGGCAGTCCCGTCGAGGGCCCCCCCCGCTGCACATCCACGATGACGCAGGGGATCTCCGCCATGATGGCATATCCCAGCCCCTCCTGCATGAGGGAGAAACCGGGGCCGCTCGTGGCCGTCATCACCTTCTGTCCCGTCAGCGAAGCCCCGATGATCGCACAGATCGAGGCAATTTCATCCTCCATCTGCATGAATTTTCCGCCCTTGCGCGGGAGCTCCACGGACATCAGCTCGGCGATCTCCGTCGAAGGAGTGATCGGATACCCCGCGAAAAAATCCAGTCCGGCGTACAGGGCCCCCCTGACGCAGGCCTCGTTTCCCTGGACAAATGTCAATCTGCTGGCCATATCATTCCTGCTCCGTCTGCACCTCGATCGCCAAATCCGGGCACCTCAGCTCGCACAATCTGCAGCAGATGCAATCCTGCGGCCTGACCGCCACCACCTTGTCGTATTCATCCAGCTCCAGAACTTTCTTGGGGCAGAAATTCACGCATATTCCGCACCCCTTGCACCAGTCGCGGTTGATCAGGTGACCCTTCAGCTTTGCCTTTGCCATATGCCTTCCTGCTTCATGGAGAACCCAAATTGCATCCTCATTCCTGCCCCGGGCAGTATAGGGAGCGTGGCTTTTCTTGTCAAGCGGATTCGGGGTTTCCCGGGGTCGCCGCCCGCCGCAAACATCCGCCGATCAGTCGATGCCCGCTGCCTTGCGCGCTCTTTTTTTCCTGTTTTCCAGCGCCTCGATTTTTTCGCTTCTGGCCAGGATCTGTTTGGCCTTTTCATAATGCGGGTAGTCGATCATTTTCCCCTCCAGCGCCGCCGATGCCCGGCCTGCCGCCAGGCTTCGCTCGAAGGCATCGATGAGTTTCCGGGAGTGGGCGATCGCCTCGGCGGCGGGCGAAAAACAGCGGTTGAGAATCTCCACATTTCCGGGATGGATGCAACTGGATCCGAGAAATCCGTGCTTGTAGGACAGGACAGCCATCTTTTCGAAACCGGCGGTGTCGGTAAAGCCGGCCATGCTGCCCAGCAGGTTCATCGGCAGTTTGCCATAGGCCCGGGCCACAAACACGATCTGCATTCTGGGGATCAGCCACCCGTGATAGGTCTCCTCGGACAGCTCCATTCCGGTGTTGGTGGCAAAGTCCTCGGTGCCCAGGGAGAGCGAGTCGATGCGGTCGCCGGCGGCGGTGATCTCTTCCACACGGAGATACCCCTTGAGCGTCTCGGCGATGACCGAGATTTTCACATGCCCGGCGGGGATACCCCTCTTCTGCTCCAGTTCGGTCAGGAGCCTGTCGAGGTTCCTGACCTGATCGCCCGTCTCCACCTTGGGCAGAAAGATGCCGTCCAACCCGGGCCAGACGGCAGCCTCCACATCACCCTTGAGCAGTTCGTCCGTGTGATTGACCCGGACCAGCACGTCGCTGCCGCCCCTGCCCACGGCGGCGATAGACTCCTTGATGACGGCCCGGGTGGCCACTTTCTCGGACACGGGGACGCTGTCCTCCAGGTCAAGGACGACGGCATCGGCGTTGCGCAGATGGGCTTTTTCCACGAACTTGCGCTCGTTGGCCGGCATGATCAATCGCGACCGTCGAATCAGGTTCGCTGCGTAGTCATATGCCATCGCTGTTTCCTCCCAAAGGTCTGTCAGGATGACCGTCGCCGGATTCCTTATCCGATGTGCCATCAAAAGGCAAACGAATTCGTCCGCTGCACAGGGCTGCGTCAAAGTTGGCGCCATCACTCTGATGTGGCTGGAAGAGGGTCCCGCCACTCACCTGTAAAATTTTTGGCCCGTTCTACGGCTCGGCCGCTCCCATTCCCAAACTCGCCCTGCGGGCTCAGACAATGGGAATGGGCCGCTTCGCGGACGCTTCCCTCGCCGAGACGGGCACCCCAAAAATTCCACAAAGGTTCGTCCGGGGACCATCATCCAGCCGACTTTGACGGGGCCTTGGTCCGCTGCAGGAATCCATTTGACACGCGGGGGGTGCCTATGTATAGGGTTCATCAAACCCCTGGTTTTTTCCGCGGTTCTCGGGTCCATGTGGGCGCGGGCGCTGCGCCAGTGACCACCATGTCCCCGGGAAGCTGGCATATTTCCCGCACCCGGCCAATGCGCGCCGGCCTGCTGCTGGCTGTCGCCATGCTGCTCTGGCCGCTGATCGGCTCGATCGGGCATTGGCGGCGCAGGGGGACGGCCGGGTCGTAGACGATCTGCGCTTCGCGTGACTCTCTCGAGGGGAAGCCACACCCTGTGCACGGGCCGCTTTATTTGAAGGCATTCTCCCGCCGGTCCGGGCCCGGCGCCTCCGTCAGGCGGCGCGGAGGGGAAGATGGAAAGGGCGCGGCCGCACCGGCCGCTGGAAGGGGAGGGGATGGAGGGGTTCAGGACACCCGAAACGGACAGAACCGGCAACAAGGAGCAAGGATGATGACCCAGGCGCTGGAAGGGATCAAGGTGGTCGAGATCGGGGCGGCGGTGGCGATGCCCATCGCCGGCATGCTCATGGGGAGTTGGGGCGCCGACGTGGTCCACGTGGAGGCCCCGGGCGAAGGCGATATGCAGCGCTATTCGAGCCACCGCCTCGGGGCGTGGACGCAGTACAGCGAGATCAATTACCTCTGGGAGCACGTGGACCGGAACAAGAAGAGCATCTGCGTCAACCTGGCAAGCCCCGAAGGCCAGGAGATCATACTCCGGCTCTGCGCCCGGGCCGACGTCTTTCTGAACAATCTGCGCCCCTACGAGATGGAAAAGTTCAATCTGACCTACGAAGAGGTATCGAAGCGAAACCCGAAGCTCATCTATGCCAATCTGACGGGATACGGTCTGCGGGGGCCCGAGAAAAACGCCGGCGGCTTCGATTCGGTGGCCTTCTGGGCGCGAAGCGGCGTCATGGAGATGATGCATGACCCCGACACGGCGCCGAACATTTCCCGGGGCGCCTACGGCGACAGCATCACCTCGCTGAGCCTCCTGGCGGGCGTCATGACGGCGCTCTTCGCCAGGGAGCGCACGGGGATCGGCCAGCAGGTGGAGGTGTCCCTTTACAACACCGCCACCTGGGTCCTGGGGTTCGATATCGCCGGGTGCCTGGTCACAGGAAAGGACGCCCCGCGGCCTCAGCGCAAAACCATGGCCAACCCCATCCGGAATCACTATCCCACCAAGGACAACCGCTGGATCATGCTGGGCATGACCAACGCGCAGACCTACTGGCCGGAA
>JBFMBA010000282.1:0-9172 GCA_040755475.1 Thermodesulfobacteriota bacterium | reverse complement strand
AGGATGTCCGTTTCGATGACGAATTCCGACCCGGCGACCGGAACGGGCCGCCTGCGGCCGCTCTTGTCCGGCTCCCCGAGTTCCATGCGGATGCACTCCACGCCCACCACCTTGCCGTCCCGCGCCAGGATTCGCGTCGGGTTGCACAGGTAATGGAACTTCACCTTCTCCTGTTCGGCGTCGTGGATCTCCACCGGGTCGGCCGGCATCTCCACGATGGTTCGCCGGTAGACGAGGTTCACGTCCTCCTTCCCGATGCGGAACGAGGAGCGGACGCAGTCGATCGCCACGTTGCCGCCCCCGACGACCACCACCTTCTTGCCCTCGGGATAGGGATCCCTTCCCTGGCTGATGTCCAGCAGATACCGGACGCCGGGGATGAAGCCCCGGTAGCCGCTCTCCTCGCCCTCCACCCCCATGGGCATGCTGTCCTGGGCGCCCACGCCGATGTAGACGGCCTCGTGATCCTTTCTGAGCTGTGCGAGGGTGATGTCCTTGCCCACCTCGACGCCGTAGCGGATCTCCACCCCGGCCGCCCGGATCAGTTCCGCCTCGCGCGCCAGGACCCGGCGGGGGAGACGGAAATCTGGGATGCCCACGGCGGCCATGCCGCCCGGCTCGGGGAGTTTCTCGTAAATCGTCGGCTGGTGGCCTTTCAGGGCCAGGTTGTAGGCGCAGGAGAGCCCCGCCGGACCGGCACCGATGACGGCAACCTTGCGGCCCGTTTTTTCCGCCACGGCGATGTCGGGGGTGATCTTCTTGTCTGTTTCATAATCGGCGGCAAACCGCTTCAGATTCTTGATGGCGATGGTTTCATCGATGTTCGCCCGGCGGCAGTTGAACTCGCAGGGACGGATGCAGACCCTGCCCAGGGTGCCGGCCATGCAAATGCTCCGGCGGATCGTCTCGAGCGATTCGGAAAAGCGCTGTTCGCCAATGGCTTCCACATAGCCGGGAATGTCGAGGCTGCTCGGGCAGGCGCTGATGCAGGGGGCCGTGACGGCGAAGCGGTAGCGGCCGTCGCGGGCCTTCCCTGACTGCTCCATGGCGTCGGCAAAGGCCCGGGGAAAATGCTTCAGTGCATGGAGAATGGGGGTCATCCCGGTCTGGCCGATCGAGCATTTCGACCCGTCACGGATCTGGGTCGCCAGCCTTTCGATTCGGGTCAGGTCTTCCCTGCGGCCCTCGCCCGCAGCGATCTTTTCCAGGGCGTCGCTGACGATCTTCGAGCCGATGCGGCAGGGAAAGCATTTTCCGCAGGATTCCGACTGCACGGCCCGTGCGTATCGGGCGCACATGTCGACGATGTCCACGTCGTCGTCGCACAGCACGATGCCGTCCCAGCCCATGAACGCCTTGATCCGCTCCCCGGGGCGGAACTCTTTCGGCAGCGTGATGTTTCCCGGCTGCCGGCGATCCTGCCCGGCCGCCTCCCGGTTGTCCAGCAGCTCACCCTGCCAGGAGCTGAAAATGATGTGATCCATCCCGTTACCTGTCGATCTCCCCCAGCACGATGTCGATGCTGCCGATGGCGGCCACCACGTCGGCGACCATTTGCCCCTCGATCATCTTCGGCAGCGCGCCGAGATTGATGAAGGAAGGCGGTCTGATTTTCATCCGGTAGGGCTTGTTGGACCCGTCGCTGACGAAATAAAAACCCAGTTCGCCTTTCGATGATTCGATGGAAGCGTAGACCTCGCCGCAGGGGGTTTTGAAGCCCTGCTCCATGATCTTGAAATGGCGGATCAGGGCGGAGATGTCTCTGCCCACCTCCTCCTTGGGCGGCGGCGTCACCTGAGGGGCATCGGCGGCCGACACCGGCCCGGCGGGCAGCTTCTCCGCCGCCTGACCGACGATCCGGTTGGACTGCCTCATTTCCTTCAGCCGGACCAGGTAGCGGTCGTAGACATCGCCGTTTTTCCCCATGGGGATCTCGAAATCGAAATCCTCATAGCTTGAGTAGGGATAGGCCTTTCTCACATCGTAACAAACCCCGGAGGCACGGAGCACGGGTCCCGTCACCCCGTAGCTGATGCATTCCTCCCCGGACAGCGGCGCGATGTTCTGCGTCCGCTTCTTCCAGATGATGTTCTCCGTCAGCAGCGTTTCATATTCGTCGACACGCTTGGGAAAGTCCGCCACAAAGGCCCTGACGCGGGGCAGAAAGGTGTCTGGAATGTCGGCGGCCAGCCCCCCGACGCGGATGAAACTCGGCGTCAGGCGGGCGCCCGTGACCAGCTCCAGCATCTCCATGATCGTCTCCCGGTCGCGAAAGGCGTAGAAGAGCACCGTCATGGCGCCCAGGTCCAGGGCATGGGTGGCCACCCACAGCAGATGGGCCGCGATGCGCTGGAGCTCGGCCATCAGCACCCTCAGGTACTGGGCCCGCTTGGGGATGGAAATGTCCAGCAGTTTCTCCACGGCCAGGCAGTAGGCCAGATTGTTGGACAGGGCGCTTGTGTAGTCCAGCCGGTCCGTCAGGGTGAGCGCCTGGGGATAGGTCATCGATTCGGCCAGCTTTTCCATGCCCCGATGGAGGTAGCCGATATGCGGAACGGCTTTGGCGATGACCTCCCCGTCCAGTTCCAGGAGGAGCCGAAGCACCCCGTGCGTTGCGGGGTGCTGGGGTCCCATGTTGACCGTCATCAGTCGTGTTTCAGGCATCGGTTTGCGTTCCTTGCTCTTCCTCCAGGCACACGGGGAAAGGTCTGTCGAAGTCTTCACCCTTCAGGGGGAACTCTTTCCTGAGGGGATGACCGACAAAGTCGTCCGGAAGGAGGATGCGCCTCAATTCGGGATGACCGGCGAAGGGGATGCCGAACAGATCGAACACCTCCCGCTCCATCCAGTCCGCGGCCCTCCAGATGTCGCTTACCGTATCGACGGTTGCGCCTTCGGCCACCGGGACCTTGATCCTCAGCCTGCGATTGTGCGTGATGGAATGCAGAATATAGGCCACCCAGAAACGGGGCGATTCGCTCAGGGCGTCGACGCCGGCCATGTCGACCAGCAGGTCGTACCGCGTTTGTTCGCAGTCCCTCAGGAATGTCATGACGTCCCGAAGCCGATCCTTCTCCACAACGACGGCGGTGTCGCCCCTGAACTCCGAGACCGCCAGCACCGCTTCCGGAAATCGTTCCCTGAGCAGCTCGCAGGCTGTGCACCTAGACATGGCTCCCCCACGGCAGGCTGACGATGGTTCTGGATCCGGATTTCTCCCGGGCGATCTTTTCCTGCAGCGCAATCAGCCCTTTCAGGAGGCCTTCCGGGCGCGGCGGACACCCGGGCACGTAGACATCCACCGGAACGATCTGGTCAACGCCCTGGACCACGCTGTATGATTGGAAAATGCCGCCGCTGCAGGCGCACGAACCATAGGCGATCACCCACTTCGGCTCGGGCATCTGGTCGTAGATCCGCCGGAGCATGGGCGCCATTTTCTTCGTGAGCGTCCCGGCAACGATCATCAGGTCGGCCTGGCGGGGTGAAGGCCGAAACACCTCGGCGCCGAAACGGGCGATGTCGTAGGTCGCGGAACTTGCGACCATCATCTCCAGGGCGCAGCAGGCCAGACCGAAGGTGACGGGCCAGATGGAATTTTTTCTCGCCCAGTTGATGACATCCTGAAGCGAGTCTGGCACATGATCTATTCCCATTCCAGAGCCCCTTTTCTCCAAATATAGAGATAGCCAACCAGGAGGATGACCACGAAAATCAGCATCGCAATGAAACCGAAGAGCTTCAGATCCCCCGCAACGACCGCCCAGGGATAGAGAAACATGATCTCGATGTCGAAGATCAGAAAAAGCATCGCCACGATGTAATAGCGGATGTTGATCTTCATGCGGGTGGGACCGGTGGTCTGCATGCCGCACTCGTACGTGGCAAGCTTGACCCGGTTGGATATCCGGTTGCCGAGCAGATGGGACGCCCCGACGATGAGCAGCGCGATCAGGGTGGCAAGGGTCATCATGATGAGGATGGGCAGATAGTCAAGCATCGTGCATCGCCTCGAGGGGACATGAAAAAGCGCTTGTACTCCCCAGGTCTCCATGACCGGAGGGCAGAGGGAAACAAGAGGTAAACTCTGGGTTTTCCACCGGCGGGGCACTATCTAATATAATGCACTCCCTGTTGTCAAGAAAAAATCGGATGAAGGAGAGTCGAAGGATGAGCGTCATGTCCGGTTCACCGGTGCGGTTTCTCCGTGACTTTTTCATCATCTTCGTATATGAAGACCGCGAAACAGAGATTCATTCAACGGAGACGGCAATGCCCCCGAAAGAAGCCTATCAGTCGATCACCTCGCTCGGGGACGGCGAGGAAGGGATCATCCAGGACATCGCCGGCGGCCACGCCCTCATCAGCCGCCTGGCGGGGATGGGTATCGTTCTCAATACGAAGATCCGTTTTCTCCACGCCAGGGGCGGGCTGATCGTGGTGCAGGTAGCCGATACGCGGGTCGCCCTGGGGGTCGGCGAAGCCTCGAAGATCATCGTCAGGAAGGTGGTCCCCGCCCCGGGGGAAAGGGGTGGGCAGCCCCGGCCGGCCGCGCTGCTGGTGGCCCTGGCCGGTCAGCCCAACGCGGGCAAGTCGACGGTCTTCAACATCCTCACGGGGCTTTCGCAGCACGTGGGCAACTGGCCCGGCAAGACCGTCGAAAAACGGGAGGGGGCGCACACCGCCGATGGGCGGGAGCTGCGCATCGTGGACCTCCCGGGGACATACAGCCTGACCGCCTTCTCCGAAGAGGAGCGGATCGCCCGGGACTTCATCATCCGCGAGCGGCCCGACGTCATCATCCTTTTGATGAACGCCGCCGCGCTCGAGCGCAGCCTCTACCTCCTCTCCGAGCTTCTCCTCCTGGGTCCGCAGGTCGTCGTCGCGGTGAACATGATCGACGTGGCGGAGCAGCAGGGCATCCGGATCGATACCGACGCCCTGGAGGCGGCCCTCGGCATCCCGGTCATCCCGATGGTCGCCACAAAAAACCGGGGCATCCGGGAACTCGTGGAGCGTCTCATCTCCGTCACGGCGGACCGGCAGCCGACCCCGCCCAAAATCCCCCCGGTGCGAGCGGACCATCAGGAACTCTTTTCGGAACTGACGGCGCTGATCAAGGATGCGGTCCCCCCCCCCTACACGGAATCCTGGGTCGCCACCAAGCTGATGGAGGGGGACCCGGAGATCGCAACCCTGATGGAGGGGATTCTGCCGCCATCGCTGTGGGAGCAGATCAAGTCCCTTCTGATCACCCACGAGGATTCGCTCCACGCCGTGGTCTGCGGCCGGTATGACTGGGTCGAGGAGATCACGCGCGCCTGCGTCTCGCGGTTCCGGATGGGGCAGGTCGTCATGACGGACCGGATCGACCACATCCTCACCCGTCCCTTCTTTGGCATCCCCATTCTCCTGGCGGTCCTGGCCCTTGTCTTTACATTGACCTACATGGTCGGTTTTCCGCTCCAGGAGATCCTGGAGGAAGCCGTCACCGACTTCGGGGCGGCGGCCGAGCCGGTTCTGGACGAGGGTCCGGCCTGGCTCAAGGGTCTGCTCATCGACGGGGTGATCGGGGGCGCCGGATCGGTTCTCACCTTCCTGCCGATCCTCCTGATCTTCTTTGCCGCCCTCGCCCTCCTCGAGGACGTGGGTTACATGGCAAGGGCCGCCTTTGTCATGGACCGCTTCATGCACCTCGTGGGGCTGCACGGCAAAAGCTTCATTCCCATGTGCATCGGCTTCGGTTGCAATGTCCCGGCGATCATGGGCGTCCGGATCATCGAGTCGAAGCAGGCCCGGCTTCTGACCACGATCCTCACCCCCTTCGTTCCCTGCACGGCGCGACTGGCGGTGCTCACCTTCATCACCGCCGCCATATTCGCGGCGGATGCGACACTGGTTGTCTGGGCGCTCGTGACGCTCAACATACTCGTCCTGGGCGCGGTGGGGTGGGCCATCCACACCTTCCTTCTGAAAGAGGAGCAGACCCCCTTCATCATGGAGCTGCCGCTCTATCACCGGCCCGACCCGAAAACGATCGGACACGTGGTCTGGACGCGGTCCCTGGCCTTCATCAAGCGCGCCGGTACGATCATTCTCACCGTGTCGGTCCTGGTCTGGTTTCTGGCCTACTTCCCCGACGGAGAGACGGAGACCAGCTTCCTGGCCGTGATCGGACGCTTCCTCGAACCGCTCGGCAGGCCCCTCGGCCTGGACTGGAAAATGGTGACGGCGCTGATCACCAGCATCGTAGCCAAGGAAAACGCCGTGGCCACCCTGGGGGTCCTGTACGGGGTCGGGGACCAGGGTCTCATGAAGGTTTTGCCCACCGTGATGGGCAATGCGTCGGCGCTCGCCTTCCTCACGGTCCTGATGCTGTTCATACCCTGCGCGGCCACGATCTACGTCATGAAGCGTGAAATGGCCAGCCGCCTCTGGTTTTATGCTTCCCTTGCGATGACGGTCGGCGTTTCCTATCTTGCCGGGCTGGCCGCTTACCGCCTGGCCCTCTGGGCCGGCCTCTGACCTGGAGGCAGAAAATGGATCAGCTTCGTCCGTACCGCTCCTTCGTCAGTTACATGGACCGCAGCCGGGAGTACTACGCCGCCCAGGGCTACGCCCGGCCTTACGCCTGGGCGCACCACGACGACGTCCCTTTTGCGGCGCTCGGCAAACCGCTCTCCCGATGCCGTGTGGGTCTGGTGACAACGGCCAGCAGAACGCCCGTCGAGGGGGCCATCGGAACCGGACCGTTCAAGCGGGAGCTCTACGCCGCGCCTTCGGACCCGCCGCCATCCCGCCTGTTCACGGGCGACCTGTTCTGGGACAAGGAGGCGACCCACACCGACGACCTGGACAGCTTCATGCCCGTCAACCGGTTGGCCGAGCTGGCCGCTTCCGGCTGCATCGGGTCGGTGTCGCCGCGCTTCTACGGGGCGCCCACCGATTACAGCCAGAGCAGAACCGCGCAGCAGGCCGCTCCCCGGATACTCGAATGGTGCCGCCAGGACGGTCTCGACGCCGTGATCCTGACGGCGCTTTGACCGGTCTGCCACCAGACCGTGAGTCTGGTCGCCCGACACCTGGAAGCGAACGGCATCGCCACCGCGGTCGTGGGCTGCGCGCGGGACATCGTGGAAGAATGCGGCGTCGCCCGGTTCGTCTTCACCGACTTCCCGTTGGGAAACCCCTGCGGCAAACCCTGGGATGCCCCGATGCAGCGATCGATCGTGGGGGCCGCCCTGACTCTCCTGGAGCGGGCCTGGATGCCCCGGACGACGGTCCAGACCCCCTTTCGCTGGGAGAACGATATGTGGCGCGACGCCTTCATGCGGGTCGATGCGGGCAATCGCGAAGCGCTGGCCCGCGCCGGTGAAGAGCGCCGCCGGCGGCAGGCGGAAACGAAGACGGGCCGCTGAGCCCCGACCGGAATCGGACAGAGACAGGAGAACCTCCATGAAATACCGCAAGCAGGATGCAAAACAGTACGCCAGAACGGTTTTGAAGGGGGTGTGGACCGCGCTGCCGTACAACTTCACGCCGGACGACCGGCTCGACGAAGCGGGCATCGCCGCCAACCTGGAGCACTGCATCTCGAAACTGCATATCGAGGGGCACTACTGCTCGGGCAACGTGGCCGAGTTCTGGTCGCTGACCAACGAGGAGCGCATGCGCGCCCACGAGATCAACGCGGAAACGGCGCGGGGGCGGATCCCCCTGATCGCGGGCTGCCACCACCAGAATCCCTACGAGGCGGCGGCGCTGGCCCAGCACGCCCAAGACATCGGTTTCGATTTCGTGATCATCCTGACGCCCTATATCGCCGTACGCAACGACGACGCCGTGTACGAGTATTACCGGTTCGTGGCGGAGCGGGTGGATATCGGCATCATCCTGTTCAATATTCCCCAGACCTACTACCCCATATCGGAGCGGCTTGCCAAACGCCTCGCCGAGATCCCCAACATCTGCGGTTTCAAGCAGGCGGGGCCGGCGCCGACGGCGACGATCCTGCTGCGCGAAGCGGTGGGCGAGGAGATGGTGGTCAGCGTCGCCGACGAAACGCCCTGGCTGTACAACCTGAGCATCATGGGCGACCGGTGGCTGCTGAACTACTGCCCCCACCTGTACCAGGTGCCGGGCTATCTGCCGGTGCGCGATTATACCCGCGCGGCCCTGGCGGGCAACATGACCGGCGCCGCGGAGATTTCCCGCGCCCTCAACCCGCTGCGCGCGCTCCACGCAAAATGGATTACCGGTTACGGACGCCCCACGGGGGGCGTTCCTTCGGCCGAAATGAAATACTGGATGGAACTGATCGGCATGGTCGGCGGTCCGGTGCGTTCCCCATGCCTGGAAATGACACGGGAGGCCAGGGAGCGGCTGCGCGCCGACCTGGAGGCGACGGGCCTCCTGGCCAGGGTGAAGGCCGGCGCTGCAGAAAACCGGAATTGACGCACCGGGACTCCGGACAACCCCGCCGCCGTACGGTGCCGGATGTGCCAGCTGTGGGCGGTTCAAGGCGGCAGGGACCGGAAAGCCTTCATACCCGCCGCGCCCTGCCCGCAAAAAGAGACGATGCAGCGCGGGTGTTTTCCTCACCGGGCTTCCCCGTCCGCAGGCGGGGCAGCCCCGCACGGGCATACGGTATGCCCCGTCGCCGCAGCGGCCTGCGGCCCATAGTCCGGAGGCCCTAGCGGCCCTCAGGAGGACAGGATCATGAGCAACCGTCTCGTCCCCCTTCTTCTAATCATTCTGTGGAGCGCCCTTCTGCCCCCCCTCTCACTGGCCATCGAATCGCAGGAAGCCGCCCTGGCGGAAAAAAGAAGGCAGATGGTCGAGAACCAGATCAGGGCCAGGGGCGTTGAGGACCGCCGCGTGCTGGAGGCGATGCTGAAGGTGAAGCGGCATCTGTTTGTGCCTCCCCACCTCATACCGTCGGCCTATGATGACCATCCCCTGCCCATCGGCGAAGGACAGACCATCTCCCAGCCCTATATCGTGGCCCTCATGTCGGAGCTTCTGTCCCTCAAGGGTACGGAAAAGGTACTGGAGATCGGCACCGGATCGGGATACCAGGCGGCCGTTCTGGCGGAGCTCGCCGGACAGGTCTTTACGGTGGAGCTGATCGAGTCCCTGGGACGGCGGTCGGCGGGGCTGCTCAAGGCGCTCG
>JBFMBA010000281.1:0-2059 GCA_040755475.1 Thermodesulfobacteriota bacterium | reverse complement strand
CCATAGGGGTCTATTCTCTCGTCAAATTCCGGATCCGGGCCCAACCCCCCGTTTTGCCTGCTCCCGGACCACCGGACGGGTCCGGAGACAAACCGCCGGTAGCTCCGATTTCCCTGATCCTCTCTACGGCCATCGTCTATCTTCTCCCCCTGCTTCTCCTCCTGTCGGTGTTCCTCCTGCTGCACGGCCACAATCTCCCCGGCGGAGGGTTCGTGGGCGGCCTGGTGGCCTCGGCGGCCTTTGCGCTCTACGCCATTGCCCGCGGGGTGGGGGAAGCGCGCCGTATCCTTCGGGCAGACCCCAAGAAGCTGATCGCCCTCGGGCTTTTCCTGGCCGCCTTCAGCGGCCTCATCGGGGTCTTTTCCGGAGCCCCGTTTATGACGTCCCTTTGGACGAGCCTCGCCATCCCCGTGGAGGGCGATGCGGGTACGCCGCTGATCTTCGATGCGGGGGTCTACCTCGTCGTGCTCGGCGTAGCGCTGACCGTCATATTTTCATTGGCGGAGGAATGAATGGATACCATTCTGGCCGTTCTGGTAGGCGGGCTCTATGGCGCCGGGGTGTACATGATGATGCGGCGAAGCATCGTGAAGCTCATCATCGGCCTGGCCCTGTTGAGCCACGGCTCCAATCTCCTGATCCTGCTCATGGGTCTGCTGAGCCGGGGCCGGCCCGCGGTCATCTCTCCGGGCCAGACGCAGCTCGTTTCGGGTGTTGCGGACCCGGTTCCGCAGGCCCTCATCCTCACGGCCATCGTCATCGGATTCGGCGTCCTGTCGTTTACGGTCGTTCTCATCCGGGGGACCTACAAGACCCTGCAGACCGACGACCTCGACGACCTCCAGACCACGGACACATTTGACCCGAAGAACGGCGAATGAAAATCGATCTCTTTGCCCCGATCCTGATCCCGTTCCTCACCGCGCTGGCGCTGCTCTTCGCGTGGGGCCGGATCCGTCTCCAACGCGTGCTCAGCGTCGCGGGGTCCGGTGCGATGCTGCTGTCGAGCCTGGCCCTGCTCCTGGCCGTTCACGGCAACGGGATCCGGGCGGTGCAGGTCGGCAGCTGGCCCGCCCCGTTCGGCATCACCCTGGTCGCCGACCTCTTCGGCGCGCTGATGGTCATCCTCACGGGGGTCATCGGTCTTTCCGTGGCCCTGTACTCGCTTTCGGCCATCGATCGTGAACGGGAGCACTACGGGTATCACCCCCTCGTGCAAGTGCTCATGATGGGCGTCAACGGCGCCTTCCTGACCGGCGACATCTTCAATATGTACGTCTGGTTCGAGGTGATGCTGATCGCATCCTTCGTGCTCATGGAACTGGGGAATGAAAAGGCCCAGCTCGAAGGCGCCATTAAATACGTGGCCCTGAACCTCATGTCCTCTGCATTCTTTCTCACCGCGGTCGGGATCCTTTACGGCGTCGTGGGGACCCTGAACCTGGCGGACCTGGCCCTCCGCTTCGGGGCGGATGTGGACGGTCCCATGACGCGCACCGTGGCCGTGCTCTTTTTCCTGGCCTTCGGCATCAAGGCGGCCGTGTTCCCCCTGTTCTTCTGGCTCCCGGCCTCCTACCATACCCCTCCTGCGCCGGTGTCCGCGATCTTCGCCGGACTGCTGACCAAGGTCGGCGTCTACGCCATGATCAGGGTCTTCACCCTGCTCTTCATCCGGGACCCGGTCCTGACCCATGTCCTGATCCTCGTCGCAGCAGGATTCACCATGGTGACGGGTGTACTGGGGGCCGTCTCCCAGAACGAGTTCAGGCGCATCCTCTCTTTTCACATCGTGAGCCAGATCGGATACATGATCATGGGGTTGGGGCTGGCGACGCACCTGGGGCTGGCGGGATCGGTCTTCTACATCTTCCACCATGTGATCGTGAAGACCAATCTGTTCCTCGTCAGCGGGGTTGCCGCGAGGCTGGGGAAGAGTTACGAGCTGAAGAGGTTGGGGGGGCTCTACAGGGATCATCCCTGGCTTGCGGCCCTGTTCCTCATCCCCGCCTTTTCCCTTGCGGGGATGCCCCCGCTGTCGGGGGTCTGGGCCAAGCTGCTC
>JBFMBA010000280.1:0-5667 GCA_040755475.1 Thermodesulfobacteriota bacterium | reverse complement strand
CTGATCACCCCCCCCCAGGACAAGCGGACCCTCCTGGCCCACTTCCGCGATATCCGCACGGCGGGCGAGGCGGTCTCGCGGATCATCGCGGCGCGGATCATCCCCGCGACGCTGGAAATCATGGACCGGACCACCATCAACTGTATCGAGGACTACGCCGGGATCGGCCTGCCCCGCGACCTGGCGGCCCTGCTGCTGATCGAACTGGACGGGCACCCCGCACTGGTCGCCGAGGAGGCGGAGGGGGTCCGGGGGGTCCTGGAGGCGGTCAGGGCGGACGAGATCCACTATGCCAGCAATGCCGCAGAGGCAGCCCGGCTCACGGCGGCCCGACGGACCGCGCTGTCGGCCGTGGCCCGCGTCTCTCCCACGACCATCATCGAGGACGCGACGGTGCCCAGGAGCCGGCTGGCCGAGACCTTTGCCGAGATCGAGCGTCTCAAGGAAAAATACCAGGTCCGGGTCGCCACCTTCGGTCACGCGGGAGACGGCAATCTGCACCCCGCGGCTCTTGCCGACGAACGCAATCCGCAGGAGATTGCAAACGTCCATGCCTTCTTCTCCGATCTCTACGAAAAGGTTCTGTCCGTGGGCGGAACGGTCTCGGGCGAACACGGGATCGGAATCGCCAAGAAGCGCTATCTCCTTCGCCAGTTCGGTGAGGGGGGGACCGCCGTCATGCGCCGGATCAAGGAGGCTTTCGACCCCGGAGGGCGCCTCAACCCGGGAAAGATCCTGACGGTGAGCGCTTCTGACCCCGTTGACGGGGTATGCGGAGGCCCTCATGTCTGAGCCTTCCGCCAGCGGCTATTTTCATCCCTCCGACGCCCCGAGCTACAAATCCATCGTGCAGTGCATGCGGTGCGGGTTCTGTCTGGCGGTCTGCCCTACCTATGCACTGACCAACCGCGAGCGGTCCAGCCCCCGGGGCCGGGTGGCGCTCGCCCGCGCCGTGTCCGAGGGAAGGCTGGAATTCACGCCGGCCGTGGGTGAAGAGGCCTTTTTCTGTCTCGACTGCAAGGCCTGCTCAACCGCCTGCCCTTCGGGCGTTCGCGTCGGGACGATCATGGAGCTGTGCCGGAACCAGGAGCAGGTCTTCCGCCCCCCTTCCCTGCCGGCCGGGATGCTGCGTGACTTTATCCTGCGGCGGATGCTCCCCTCGCCCGCGCTCATGGAAACCTCGCTTCTGCCCCTTCGTCTCTATCAGCGTCTCGGCCTCCAGTGGGCGGTCCGTCAACTGGGCATCAGCCGTTTCTTACCGGGCGTCCTCGCCAAGCTGGAAGGCCTTCTGCCCGAACTGGGCCGGCCGCTGCGCATGGACATCCCGCCGGTCATCCCCGCCCTCGGCAAAGGCCGCGGCCGGGTCGCCTTCTTTCTCGGATGCGCGATGAGCCTGGTTTTTCCCGAGGTTTCCCGGCAGACGGCGCGCGTTCTTGCCCACCAGGGCTTCGAAGTCGTCACACCACGGGAAGTGAAGTGCTGCGGAGCGCCCCATCTGGCCGAGGGGGACCGCGAAAGCGCCCGACGGCTTGCCCTGGTCAACCTGGATCTCTTCCTCGGGCTGGATGCCGACGCCATCGTGACCGATTGCGCCGGCTGCGGCTGTGCCCTCAAGGAGTACGAGGAGCTGCTCGAGGGCCGGGCGGGCCACGAACGTCTCGTCCGCTTCCGGGCGAAGGTCCGGGACATCTCCGAATTCCTGGCCGAGGCGGGGGTACGCGACGAGGGGCTCAGGCCGGTCCCCCTGAGCGTCACCTACCACGAGCCCTGCCACCTGGTGCACGGGCAGGGCCTTTCCGGCCCCCCGCGCCAGGTCATCAGGCAGATTCCCGGGGTCGAACTCCGGGAGATGAAGGAATCGAGCTGGTGCTGCGGCATGGCCGGGTCGTTCGCCCTCAAGGAGCTCGAGACGAGCCGCAGTCTCCTGGAGCGGAAACTTGGCCATGTGCGTGCCACCGGTGCCGACGCCCTGATCACGGCGAACCCCGGCTGCCACCTGCAGCTCGCCTCGGGTCTCCGCGAACTGGGGATGAAACAGCCCGTCCTGCACATCGTGGAGCTCCTCGGGCGCTCCCTTCCGCCATGAATGCGCCCCCTCCCGGCAGCAGCGATCCCCCGCAGCGGTCCGCCCCCGGCGCAGAGGAGAAGTTCCGTGCGCTCCTGGACCTGGTTGTCCGGCTGCGCTCGCCCGACGGCTGCCCCTGGGACCGCGCCCAGAAACGGGAGGACCTGGGCCGCTATCTGCTCGAGGAGACCCACGAGGTCCTGGAGGCTCTGGCGGGCGAATCGGACGAGGCGCTTCGGGAAGAGCTGGGCGACCTCCTGTTTCAGGTGCTGTTCGTCGCCCGGATGGCCGAGGAGGAGGGAAGATTCGACATGACGGCCGTTCTGGAGGAAATCACCGAAAAGATGATCCGGCGCCATCCCCATGTCTTCGACAAAACCCGGGCCGACACCGTCGAGGCGGTGCGATCCAGCTGGGAACGCATCAAGCGGGATCTGGAACACAAAGGGAGGGGCGAGCCAGGACTCAGCGAAGGCATCCCCCGCTCTCTTGGCGTGCTGGCGCGAGCGCAGCGGATCACGGCACGGGCCGCCGCGGTTGGTTTTGACTGGGAAAATACCGCCGCCGTGGTCGGTAAGATCGAGGAAGAGCTCGCCGAGTTCCGTCACGCACTGGCTGCCGGAAACGGCGCCGCGCTGAAGGAGGAAGCCGGCGATCTCCTGTTCACCCTGGTCAATCTCTGCCGCTTCGCCGGCGTGGACGCCGAGCTCGCCCTGCGGGCCTCCCTGGGAAAATTCACCCGGCGGTTTGCCCATATCGAACAGGCCCTCGCCGAACGGGGAAAGACACCCGCCGAATCTACCCTGGCCGAAATGGACCGGCTCTGGGATGAGGCGAAAACCGGAGAGACGGAAGGAGAAACCTGACACCCATGAAATATTTCCTGTGCGTCATCGGCATGGTCATGATCGTGGAGGGGCTCCCCTATTTCACCTTCCCGGAGAAGATCAAATTCTACCTGCACAGGATGATCGACATGCCCGATGCGACACTCCGGATCATGGGCGCCGTCGCCGTCACCGCGGGACTGATCCTCGTGTATTTCGGAACCGCCTGACGGAACGCCGCTCCTCCCGTCGGCGGGGGCGGCGGCGGACATGCGTCATGCCCCGGGGGTGGCGGTTGGCCGCATCTCAAAGGGGCGACCGGGCCAAAGCGGCTCTGGCCTTTTTCATCTGTTCATAGGCCTCGAGATAAAATTCGGGCTTGGCATCGATGGCCATCTGATAGCGCTGGACGGCCTCCGCATATTTTTTTTCGATCATGTAGAAGTTCCCCATGTGATAGTGGGCCGATGCCTCGTTGCCCGATCGCCGGAAGGTCCGGAAAGCCTCTTCCACCCTGCCTGCTTTGCAGAGCGCAAGCGCCAGGTTGTTGCCGATTTTCCGGTTTTCCGGGTCCAGTTCGGCTCCCTCGGAGAGCGCCAGGAGCGAAGCCTCGTATTCCCCCTTCAGAAACAGCGACATACCCAGGTTGTTATAGAGAATCCCCATGCCGGGCTGCAGCGCGATGGCCTTGTGGTAATGCAAGGCGGCTTCGTTGAACTCCCCCTTCCGGTCATGAATGATGCCTAGCAGGTTGTGGGCCTGCCATAGAGACGGATCCAGCCGGACTGCCCGGTCAAGAGCCTGTTGCGCTTCTTCCATCATGTGCCGGCTGAAAAGCGTTCTTCCCAAACCCTCCTGCGCCGGCCCATAGTCGGGGCGGATCTCCATGATTCCCGCGAACTCCTTTTCCGCCTCATCCCAGAGCCCCCTTTCCAGGAAAAGGCGGCCGATCTTGTAGCGAGCGCGGATGTGGCCGGGCTCCAGCCGCACGGCCTCATAATAGTTCTTGAAGGCATTGTCCGCCTGGCCCTGCTGAACATAGCGGTCACCCAGCTTTTCATAACCGTCGGCGTTCAGCGGCTGCACCCTGGCGAGAGCCTCCTGATCGGCGGAAGCCCTTTGGCGGTCCATCGTTTCCCGCTGCTGACTTGCCTGCCGGATCAACTCCGACTGCCGGGACGTCCGCGAGGCGCAGCCCATCGGGACGACGGTCAGACAGACGAGTACAACGACACAACAGATCCTTCTCATGACTCCTCCTTTTCTTGAGACCGGACCATGGGTTCAATCATCCTCCTGCCCGGCGAGCCTTCACCCGGGTTGTTGCTGCGGCAACGGAAAATGGCAATGACGTCTCCGTGATGCCGGCATTCACCGGAAACACCTATCCGGGATTGTCATGTGCGGTTGCCGATTTACTGCTGGACAGCCCGGCAAGGCGTGCCCGATGCACACTCGTTTCGGGCACCGCCTTTTTTTTGGTGATCGTTCGCCCTTTCGATCCTTTCGGGAAATGGGTCATTTTACAAAGTGCTTCATGACGGTAGCGACCGCCGGCCCGAGGGTGATTAAAAAAAACATGGGGAAAATGAAAAGCGCAACGGGGAATATGAGCTTTATCGGCATTTTCTGGGCCAGTTCCTCCGCCCATTGAAACCTCCGGGTGCGCATGAAATCGGCATGCACGCGAAGGGCCTGGGCAATGCTGGTTCCAAAACGCTCCGTTTGAATGAGGATGGTTGTCAGGTTGCTCACATCGTCGAGGTTCGTCCTCCAGGCCAGATTTTTCAGGGCCTCCTGTCTGGGTTTCCCTGCGCGTGTTTCCAGTATCACCAGCTCCAGTTCATGGGCGAGGCAAGGGTTGCTGCGCCTCATTTCCCCGGCCGTCCTGCTCAGGGCTGCATCCAGTCCGGTGCCGGCTTCCATGCAGACGACCATCAGGTCCAAGGCGTCGGGAAGTCCCCTTCGGATCTTTTCCCTCCTGCTTGAAATCCGCATCTTCATCATCATGTTCGGGGTGTAGAACCCGAAAATGGCCAAGACAACGGAGACGTAGGTGAAGCCCACCGGCGAGACCTCGCTCCAGATCAAGAGCTTTCCTGCCACGCTGGCGGAAGAGAGGGCCAAGGCAAGCAGGACTTTCAGGCCCAGAAACAGAGGGATGGCGTTCATGTTGCGATACCCCGCCTGGAGGAAGAGGCGACGCAGTTCCGACGTATTGCGTTCACCCCTGGGGAGCAGGCGCCTGCCCAGCGTTCCGAGAAAACGGTGGAAACCCATCTTCTCGCGCCCCGTTCCCTCTCCGATGGTTCTTCCTCTGTCTCCGTCGAGCTCCTCAAGCCGCTTCTTCAGCTTCCGTTTTCCCCCGAAGCCCTCGGCGGCCGCATAGATGCCTGCAATGCCAAGACAGACCGCGGCAAACAGCATGATCAGGATACCGTCTTCCATATGCCCACCCCTCGCATACTCCCTCAAACCTTGATAGCGACCATCTTCCTCATGACGAGCATTCCGATGACCATCCAGCACACGCCGCCGGCCAACAAGGCTTTGCCCTGGGTATTGTCCAGCAGCGCGTTGAAAAAATTGGGATTGAGAAGCCAAATGATCAAAGCGGTGATGAAGGGAACGGCAAACAGAATTTGGGCCGAGATCTTGGCCTGTGAGGCAAGGACACGTACATGGCCCTGGAGCTTGTATCTTTCCCTGATGAGACGGGCCAGGTTCTCGAGAATCTCGGCCAGATTTCCCCCCGTTTCCCTCTGGAGATTGACG
>JBFMBA010000279.1:0-3641 GCA_040755475.1 Thermodesulfobacteriota bacterium | reverse complement strand
TGGTCTGCAGGCACTGGGAGAGGGAAGCCCCCCTGCCCGGCTTGATTTCCCCGTAGAGGACGTGACCAAAGCCGCTTCTGGCCTTTTCGATCACGCCGTAGCCCGTCACCTGACTGCCCGGATCTATGCCCAGTACCCTGAACGTGACTCGCCTCCCTGTTCGTTCCGGATCCGCGCCGCCAGGGGAGCCATGGCCTGAAAGCGCGGGGTGCGGGCACGCGAGGCGCCCCACTCTTTACGACGCCGACAGCTTTTCCATCACCTCGTCGGAGATATCGAAGTTGGAATAGACATTCTGGACATCGTCGTTGTCCTCGAGCTTTTCCATCAGTTTCATCATCGCTTCGGCCTTCGGGCCGTCCAGCTTGACCGTGTTCTGGGGAATGAGCCCGACGCGCGAGTCGATGTATTTCCACCCCTGCTCATCGATCGCCTTCTTGACGTCTTCATACTTCAGGGGATCGGTAATGACCTCCCACTCGGTCTCCTGGTCGCGGACATCGTCGGCGCCCGCCTCGAGCGCGGTCTCCATCAGGGCGTCCTCGTCCACCGCCTTCTTGTCGAAGACGATGCTCCCCTTCTTGTCGAACATCCATGCCACGCACCCGTTCTCGCCCAGATTGCCCCCGTGCTTTGAAAAGATGTGCCGGATCTCCGCCACCGTCCGGTTCTTGTTGTCGGTCATCACCTCGACGATGACCGCCGCCCCTGCCGGGCCGTATCCCTCGTAGGTCACCTCTTCATAGGCGGCCCCGCCCGCCAGCTCGCCGGTCCCCTTTTTTACCGCCCGGTCGATGTTGTCCTTGGGCATGTTCTCTTCCTTGGCGGCCAGGACCGCCGATCGCAGACGGGCGTTCCCCTCCACGTCGCCCCCGCCGAGCCTGGCCGCAAGCGTGATCTCCTTGATCAGCTTGGTAAAGATCTTGCCCCGTTTCGAATCGATCGCGCCCTTTTTTCGCTTGATCGTGCTCCATTTTGAATGTCCAGACATGACGGGTCGTCTCCTGTCCAGGATTTTTTTATAATTAACACCTTGGCGCTACATAGCATAAGCCCCGGCGCCCTGTAAAACGAAAAAAAGCCCCCTTCCGGGGAGGGGGCTTCGATTCAAATTCCGGCGGCTACTGCTTTCCGGCAGTGTCTCCCATTCAATACCGCCGGCGCAGGAGAGCATTCCTTCTCCGTGCGGAACGGGAACGGGTCGGGCCTCTCCGCCTAGCCGCCGACATATCTGTAAAACACCCGTGCTCTGCAGGAGGCGGCCGACCCGGTCACCACGACCCGCCAGTCAATGTCCCCGGCCCGAACAACGGGTCGAAGGCGGCGGTAAAAAGGGATCTCCCGACAGGGGTCACTCGACACGGAACCGGCGAATGGTCTCCTCGGGAATCTCCAGCCCCAACCCCGGTTTCTGCGGCGGTATCATGTGGCCGTCCCTGATCTGCATGGGTTCGGCAAAGGCCGCCGCCACCCAGGGCATGTACTCGATCGAGCCCGATTCCAGCACACCGCAGGCCACCTGGATGGTGCTTTCCATCATATGGTGCGGCTCCACCGGCAGATTGGCCACGTCGCCCATGGTGACCACCTTGACCATTTCAGTGATGCCACCGATACGGACGATGTCGGGCTGCAGGATGTCCGCGGCCTCGGCACGCAGGTAGGCGGCGAATTCATAACGCGACCCCAGCGTTTCTCCTAGAGCGATCGGGATGTCCAATTCCGCAGCGAGCCTGGCATGGCCGGGGATATCCTCGCACAGCATCGGCTCCTCGAACCAGGCGATCCCGAGCTGTTCGAGTTCGCGGCCCACCCGAACGGCCGTCGGGTAGTCCCATCTCTGATTCGCATCGACGGCGATCCAGACCTTGTCGCCCAGGGCCTTGCGAACCTCCCGGACCCGCTGGATGTCGGTCCGGTAATCGGCATGACCGATCTTCATCTTGATGCCGAACATCCCCTGGGTCTGATACGGCTCGAAGGCCGCTGCTATCTCGGAGGGGCTCATGTAGAGCCAACCGCCGTCGGAATAGTACACCGGCGTGCTCTCCCGGCGGCCGCCCAGAAGCTTGTATACAGGCAATCCGGTAAGCTTCCCCTTGATGTCCCACAAGGCAAGGTCCACCGCGGCCTGCGCCTGGGTGACCAGGCCGCGCCGGCCACCTGTTTGGAGTCGCTTGTAAAGCCTGTGCCACAGCCGTTCATGGTCGAGGGCATCTTCGTCCATCAGAAGCGGTGCAAAATCGTCCTGAAGCACGCAGCGGGTGGCCGTGTCGCCCCCCAAGAGACTCCAGGAGTACCCAAGTCCCGTCGTCCCGTCTTCCGTGGTGATGAAGACAACCGGCATGTTGATCTTACCGACCGGGCCGCCTTTCCTGCCGCTGGAGTGGGCCGCCTGCATCGGGCGCGGCAGCGGCATACGCAGCAGTTCGGTCCTAACTTTGGTAATTTTCATGATCCCTTAACTCCCGACAACTATTATTTTCGGCTCCCCGTCCGCAACGAACAGGGAGCCGATTGCACAGCACGCCACGGCAGGCCGTGCCGTGAATGATAGGAATGTGAAGTTCCCCGCCCACAGGGCGGGGCTTGCGGGATGCGCTCCCGGTCGTCGTAAACGGATGCGCTTTACTTCTTGATCCGTCCGAGCTCCTTCATGATCTTCTCGTATTCGACCGTCTTCTTCTTGACCAGGGCCAGCGCGGCTTCGGGGCCGAGGAATTCGGTGTTGAAGCCGTTCTGATCCATCTTTTTCCTCACCTCCGGGTCCCTCATCACCTTGTCGAAGGCCTCGGCGAGGATCTTGACGATCTCGTCCGGTGTTCCCGGAGGAGCGGCGACGCCCCGGTAGGCCCCCTCCACGATGTCATAGCCCTGCTCCTTGAACGTCGGAACGTCGGGAAGGACGTCCATCCGCTTCTCCGAGGCGATGGCCAGGGCCCGGAACCGGCCCTTGTGCTGAACCCCCATGGGGGTGTAGGTCATCAGCGCCGTGACGTGGCTCCCCAGGAGGGCGGGGATGGCCGAGCCGGTCCCGCCGAAGGGGATGTAGGTCAGCTGGATGCCCGCCGCCTTGTTGAGCATGGTGGTTCCCAGATCGTTCGCCGAGGAGGTGCCGCTGCCGCCGACCGTGATGACGCCGGGGGGGAGCTTCTTGGCCGCCTCGACGAAATCCTTGAGGGTCTTGTAGGGGCTGTCGTTCCGGACGAGCAGGAGATTCGGCGTGCTCTGGAAAAAATAGATCTGCTTGAGATCCAGCGTCTTGTACCCGGCGTTGCCCATCTCCATGGGCTGCAGGATGGTATGGGGCAGGTTGTGGCCGGCGATTGTGTAGCCGTCGGGCTTGCTCTGGACCAGTTCCGCCCAGCAGAGGGCGCCGCCGCCGCCGATCTTGTAGTTGATGGAAATATCCTGGCCGAGGACCTTCTTCAGGGGCTGTTCCTGGAACCGGGCGGTGATATCCGACTCGCCGCCGGGATTGAAACAGATGTTGTAGATGATGCGTTTGCCGGGAAATTTCTCCGCCGCGTCAGCCGCGCCGCCCCAGACCAGGGCGAGGATGGCCGAAAAAACGATACAACCGATGATTCTTTTTCTCATAGCGTCGCCTCCTGAAAGTGTTTTTTTGCTGCTCTTCCTCC
>JBFMBA010000278.1:0-11857 GCA_040755475.1 Thermodesulfobacteriota bacterium | reverse complement strand
CGCTACCGCATCGGCATAGAAATCGAGCGAATCGGCCAGGACGCCGTCAAAATCGAAAAGAAACAGTGAGTCCATTGTCTGTCGCTGCACCCTGTGCCCTCTGTGTGCCGTCGCCGGCCGGATCGATCCGCCGGTGCGCATTCCCTCCAGATATCCCCGACGGGTCCCGAAGGCCCTGTCAGACGGTCTTTCGATGCCGGTGTAGAATAAAAACGCATGGCTGTCAACGGGCAAGGGACCGGGGCGTCCATGCAAGAGACCGGGATCGCTTCCCGCAGGCCCCGCCTCGTGTGCGGCTGGCTTCACATCGTACCCCGGGGGAGAAAAAGACCGGAGCCGGGTGGCCGGAAGCGGGCGCGCCATGGCAGGTCATGGGGCCGGACCGATGTCGCCGCCCCGGGCTGCGCCGGCCGGATCCGCCGGCAAATCCGCTTGACTTACCGGATGGCTGATCTTATCCTCGGCTGTCGTGAAGGGGGATCAAATCATATCAGCAAGGGGGAAGGGAATGCCGGTTCTTGACGGGAGAGAGCAGGAGCGGACAGGGATCCTGCAGATTGCAAATCTGATGGTGGTTGCCGCCCGGACGGCGCCCAAAAGCGGGGGGAGGGACGACATCCTCACGGCGATCGTTCATGGCGCCGAGATCGGGGCCGTGGCCGTCGACATGGGGGAGATCGCTGTCGAGCGCAACGATCAGGCCTGGATGAAGCATGCAAAGATCATCAAGAACGCGGACGCCATCGTCCTGATCGGCGTGAGGGGCACCCGGAGCTACGTGACCAACTGCGGCGCCTGCGGCTTCCCATCCTGCGACGCGTTCGCGAAATCGGAAAAGAGGGCGGGGCAGGATTTTGAAGGACCCAACTGCATCTTCAAGACCCTGGATCTGGGCATCGCCATCTGTTCGGCGGCGAAAATCGCCAGTATCCTCAACGCCGACAACCGACTGTACTATCGGATCGGCGCGGTGGCCCGACGGCTCGGTTACATGCCGGAGGCGAGCGTCATCATCGGCATCCCCCTGACCGCCACGGGAAAGAACCCGAATTTCGACCGGGAAAAGGCATAGAACCAAACTATACCTTCCGCCGCCCGCGGTGCAGGCCCGGCGACGCCGGTCCACGATCGGAACTGGACAGTGAACGAAGGGAAGCAAAGCGACGCCGCGTGGCTCATGGGGCTCTGCCTGAGCCGGATCGGCTTCGGGTTTGTTTTTACCACGTACTCGGCCGCCCTGCCTCTGCTGATGACCGACTGGAGCATGTCGGCAAGCGAGGCCGGCCTGGTGCAATCCGCGTGGCACGCCGGCTACCTGGTTTCGCTGTTTGCCGTCGGCTTCATCACGGACCGGCAAGGCGCGAAAAAGACCTATCTCGCCGGAGGCATCGTGGCGGGCGTCAGCGCCATGCTGTTCGCCCTGTACGCCGACGGCTATGCCTCCGGTCTGATTCTTTATGGGTTGACCGGGCTGTGTTCGGGGGCCTCCTACACGCCCGGACTGACGCTGGTTGCCGAGCGATACGGCGCGGATCGACGCGGCCGCGCCATGGGCTGGTTTCTTGCCTCCACGTCGCTCGGATACGGCCTGTCGCTGGTCCTGAGCGGCCTGCTGATGCCCCACGCGGGATGGCGCGGCGCTTTCATCGCCACCGCATGCGGGCCGCTGATCGCGGCGGTGTTCTCTTTCGTGACGCTGCGTGCGACCCCCAACGTGGTCCATGCGTCCGGCGCCGGAAAAACCGCCGGCCTTTCCCTGATTGCCGTGTGGCGGAACAGGCCGGCGATGCTGCTGATCTGGGCGTATGTGTTCCATGTATGGGAGCTGCTGGGCTTATGGGCATGGCTGCCCGCCTATCTCGCAGCGTCGATCGCTCAGGGGGACATGACGATGCGGGCCGCCGGCGTGGGCGCCCTGTTCACCGCCCTGACCTATATCACCAGCACGGGCGGCAGCATCTTCGGCGGGGCTCTTTCGGATCGCTGGGGGCGGACCCGGGTCATCCAGTGGGCAGCCTGCCTGAGCCTGCTGTGCTCCTTCACGTTCGGCTGGATGATCAGCCTTCCGCTGTGGCTGCTGGTGACCGTCGCCGCCTTTTACAACATCACCGCCATCGCCGACTCGTCGATCTTCTCGACGGCGCTTACCGAGCTCGTGCCACCGGAGTATCTGGGTTCGGCCTATGCGCTGCGTTCGCTTCTGGGCTTCGGCGCCGGTATCATCAGCCCGTGGGTGTTCGGTCTCGTGTTCGACTGGGTGCAGGGAGAGCCCCTGCGCTCCGAAGCGATGGCATGGGGTCTTGCATGGACCTCCCTGGGCGTCGGCGCACTGCTCGGGCCGCTGATGACCCGCAGACTGCGGGCCGCGCCCGAGGCGCGCTGCATGGCGGGGGGAAGGCGATGAGGTCCCGGTTTTGTTTCTTCACCATGTATGATAGGGAATATTCCAGGGGATCAGGTATCACACGTCCATTGAACGAATGAATAAGGAGGAGATCATGTCGCATTCTGCCCTTCGGACTCTGCTGTCGTTTGTGGCTGCCCTTTGTGTCCCGTTCACCGGTTTGCCGGTGCATGCGGCCCCGCCCGATAACTTCACGGCGGTCATGGTCACCGCCGGGATGGAAATGCCCATGGCCAGGATGGGATCCAGGAGCCGTGTCGAAAACCCGGCCATGGCGGGGCTGGTCACCATCACGCTGGCGGACGCCAAAAAAACGATCATGCTCAACAGCGCCAGCAAGGCCTATCTCGAGCAGCCGATCCAGGATCCTGAGGGTGCGCCGGACATACATGACACCGACATGGTGGTGGAAAGGAAAAAGGCGGGGTCCGAAACGATCGACGGTCATCCCTGCATCCGGTACGATGCGGTCATGTACCGGAAGAGCCGGCCCGAAGAAAGGTTCAAGGCGGTCATCTGGGAAGCCCAGGATCTCAAGGGATTCGTCATTCAAACCGAAATCGCCACTCCGGCCAATCCCAGGTATCCGGGATCCGGCGGGACGATCGTGGTGAAGTTCAGGGAGATCAAGCTGGGTGCGGCCACTGCCTCGATGTTTGAGGTGCCGAAGGAGTACAGGAAGGTCGGCAGCATGCCGGAGCTCATGGGATTGGGAGGCTTCGGGAACATCGAGGAGATGATGAAGCGGATTCCCAGGGGGCCGAGGCCGTAACAGCCCCTGCTCCATCCGCATCGGGGCGGTCGCCGAGGCGCTGGTGTTTGCCGCAAAGGCCGGCGTCGATCCGGTCAAGGTGCGCCAGGCGCTCATGGGCGGCTCGGCATACAGCCGCATCCTGGAGACCCATGGGCAGAAGATGATCGACCGAAGCTTCAAACCCGGATTCAGGATGCGCCTGCACCGCAAGGATCTGGACATCACCGTGGAGGCGGGAAAGGCTTACGGCGCCGCGCTTCCGGTGACGTCGCGGGTGCGCGAGCTGATGACTGAAACGCTCGCGGACGGCCAGGGTGACATGGACAACTCCAGCTTTATCCTGCTGCTGGAAAAGCTCTCGGGCCTGAAGGGAAAGCCCTCCTGATCGGAGGCCGCCCAGGGAAGGTCCATCGACAAGCCACCCCGCTTCCGTCTAGTTGACGGTGATCTTCGATGTCCGGACCACCCTGCCCAGTTTCGCGGCCTCGTTTTTGATGAAGGCCTGAAATTCGGCGGGGCTGTTTCCCACCGGCTCGGCACCCTCGCCGGCGATGCGCTCCTGGATGTCGGGCAGGCGCAGGATACGGACGATCTCTTCGTTCAGCCGGGTGATGATGTCACGCGGGGTTCCCGCTGGGACCAGCACCCCGAACCAAGTGCCCGTTTCATAGTCGATGCCCGATTCGCGGAAGGTGGGCAGTTCGGGAATCGCCGCCGTTCGTTTGGCCGAGGCGATGGCGATCGCGGCGAGCCTTCCCGATTTGAGGTGCGGCGCCACCGGGAGCATGCTTGAGAAGACCATCTGCACCTCGCCCGACATGAGCGCCGTGATCGCCGGACCTCCGCCTTTATAGGGCACGTGGACGATGTCGAGCCCCGTGGTCAGCTTGAAAAGCTCGGCGGCGAGGTGCGCGCCGCTCCCCCCGCCGAAGGAGCCGTAGTTCAGCGCCCCCGGCTTCGATTGCACCAGCGATACGAGCTGCTTCACCGTGCGCGCCGGAACGGAGGGATGGACGGACAGCACGGTCGGCGCCATCGCCACCAGTGTCACCGGTGCGAGGTCGACGAGCGGATCGAAACCCAGCTTCGGATAGAGACTCGGGTTGGCGGCGAGCCCGATGCTGGCCATCAGCAGGGTGTAGCCGTCGGGCGCCGACCGTGCGGCCAGTTCCATGCCGATATTGGTGGCCGCGCCGGGGCGGTTGTCGACGATCACCTGCTGGCCGAGGCGCTCGCCCAGCTTCTGCGATACGATGCGGGCCAGGATGTCCGTTCCTCCCCCCGGCGGGAAAGGCACGATCATGCGCACCGGCCGGGTGGGATAGCTTTGAGCCCAGCAGGGGTTCACGACCGCGCCGCATGCCGTCGCGGCCAGGACAATCCACACAAGCATTCCTTTTTTCATCTCCAAACCCCCTTACCCTTTTATGGCGCCCGCATGGGCTCTCAGGCGCTTTCCCGGTTGCGCTCCGGAAGGTCGGCAACCGAAACGCCCGCGTCGATCAGCCCGCAGCGCTCCTCTTCGGCAATCGATTTTTTCCGCGCCAGCTCCAGCACCTCGACGGCTCTGTCGCGGGGAATGAAGCAGACCCCCGTATCGTCGGCCAGGACGATGTCCCCGGGCGAGACCCGCACCCCGCAGATCTCGATATCGGCGTTGATGGCTACGGTCTCGATGCGCCATTTGCCTGTCAGGGGGGTGATCTCACTGGACCAGATCGGGTATTCGATCCGCCGCGAATGGGACAGATCGCGAACCCCTCCGGAAACGATGGCGCCGGCTTCGCCCTGGTGCCTGCCGATTTGCGCCGAAATCCCGCCCATGTTCGAAACCCCGGGCACACCCTCGATGACGACCACGTCCCCCGGAAGCGCCAGATTATGGGCTTCGAATTCGGCCATTTTGTTCACATGGCGGTGGGCGGTTTCGTAGACGTGTTCCCGCTGCACGATGTTGCGCACGGTCAGTGCGGGGCCCACAACCCGTGCGCCCGTGATGGTCGGCCTGAGCACCGAGGCGGGGACGACCCCGGTGATGCCGATCTGATCCATCACATCCGAGACGATCCCTGTGGCATCCCCCAGTGACTTCAGGCCGTCGATCACCCCCTCAGGCGGCCGGGGCGTTTCCAGCAGATGGATGCGCTCCCGCGCGATCTTTCCCGTCAGTTTCTTTTCCGCCATAACGTCTCCTTGTTGAAGCTCCCCGCCCGCCGGAGGAAGATTCCGGGCTGGCGGAGGATCATGGATTCACTCCTTCTGTCACCCATCCCCGCGGGCGGTTGACAGGAGGGCTTCCCTGTCCTGCCGGCGGCAGTCCGAAGGGTTTGGCATCGGTCCCGGTGGTTGGTCGCGCAACCTCCCGACCCGTGCGCGACAGATACGGGAAAGCCCCCCGCCTGTCAAGGATATTTCACCCCGCCCCTTCGCGCTGTCGCCGGGCCTGAAAGGGCCATGTCCCGGTCAGCGAACCGAAGCGATGACGGTGCGCCCGATGATCTCCTCCTTCATGGCCGGCGACAGGTCGTTGAAATAGGCGGAATATCCGGAAACGCGGACCAGCAGATAGGGGTATGTATGCGGGTCGTCGCGCGCTTCCATCAGGATACGGGGATCGAAGGCGTTCACCTGGACCTGCATGCCGCCCCGCTCGAAGTAGGTCTTGAGCAGCCCATCGAGAACCGCTTCCCCCGGCTCGCCCTTCAGGAGGGCCGGGTCGAACTGGAGATTCAGGTTGGCCCCGTTGGCGATCCGGGTAAAATCGATGCGGTTGACCGAGTTCAGCAGGGCTGTCGGGCCTGTTCGATCCATTCCGCTGACCGGCGAAATCCCCGATGCGAAGGCCTCCCCCCGCCGGCGTCCGTGGGGCAGGGCGCCGGTGATGCTCCCGAAATGCTGGTGGGCCGTGACCGAATAAAGGCCGGGCACGTAGCGGCCCCCGCGGGTGTTTGTCCATCCGCCGAGCGCACGGTCGAAGGCGTCAACCACGTATCGGGTCCATCCGTCGGCCTCCGGCGCGTCGTTGCCGAATTTTTCCAGCCCCCTGAGGTACCGCCGCCATTTCTCGTCCGGGATGTTCTGCTTGAGGAGTTCCACGAGCCCGGGAAGGCTCAGCCGCCTCTCCCGGAAAACCGCCCGGTCGATCGCCTGGAGGGCGTCTCCCGTGTCCGCCGGCCCCACGCACTGGATTCCGGAAAAATTGTAGAGGGCCCCGCCCCCGGTGGAACATCGCCCCGAGGTAAGGCAGCCCTCGATCAGCGCACTGCTCAGGGGCGTGGGATGCTCCCTGTGATTGGCCTTCTCCACCAGCTGCAGGTCGCCGATCAGCCGCCGGACAAAAAAACGGAGCTGCGCTTCGAAGGCGGCCAGCAGATCGGCCATGGATGTCATCCGGCTTGCCGGTTGGGTCTTCGGGCCGCTGCGCAGCAGGGCGCCGAAGCGCCGCCCCCGGTTGAGGGCCAGCTCCAGCATGATCGGTACGTTGAAGAGGGCCGCGTCGGTGGAGGAGAAGCTCTTCCCCTGGCAGACAGGCTCCACGCAGCCTACGGCAGTGTAGTTTCGTGCATCGGCCGTCTCATAGCCCTGCCTGCGGAGCGCCTCGATGATCACCTCGTCGTTGTAAAGGGCCGGCGACCCGCTGCCCGAGGCCAGCGAACGGTAGATTTTCCGCCGGTAGGCCGCGGGGGCGGACCGGTGCACCCGGGCGTGAAAATTCGGCTGGCGCATCCGGAGCTCGTCCATGATCTCCAGCAGGAGGTCGCTGAGCCTGTTGGCCGCATCGTTGCCCTCTGCGTCCACCCCTCCGACGGTGACCACCTGCCCGTTGAACATCCCCCCGTGGAAACGCATCATCGGCTTCGAGAAGACGGGGATGATCTCCGCCGTCTTGATCGAAAAGGCGGCGAGGAGCTCCTTGGCCCGATCCTCGGAAAAGTCCGGATCCTTCAGGCTCGCTTCGTAATAGGGGTAGAGGTACTGGTCGATCCGGCCCGGACAGATGCCGTTGTCCAGGCTTTCCATGTTCAGGGCGATCTGGGCGAAGAAGAGGGATTGAAGGGCCTCGTGAAAGGTCCGGGCGCCCAGGCGGGGCACCCGACGGCACACCGCGGCGATGGCTTCCAGTTCCGCCCTGCGCCCGGGCGCTATTTCTGAGGCTGCCATCCGCCCGGCCAGTTCGGCGTACCGCTCACCGAAGCGGGCCAGCCCTTCGAGGACGATCTGCACCCCTTCGTAGAACGACCATGCCTCCGAACCGGGGGGGACATGGTTCTGGGCTTCAAGGGCCTCCGCCGCGATCCCCTCCGTTCCGACGGCGATCAGCTTCCCGTAATCCGGGGCGATGTGGGCCACGCCGCCCAACTCGTTGATGAGATAGAACTTTGCCGTCAATTGATCGACGATCAGGGCCAGCTTCTTCACGAGGCTCGCCTCGAGCCTCATGGCGAGAAACCGCGGGAGCCAGAAGGGAAGAATGGTGAGCAGCTGCCGGAGCTGAGCGCCGGTGATCTCCAGCGGATTGGTCTTCCGTTTGGCGAAGGTGTGCGCCTCGGCTATGACGGGCACGCCGTGGAGCTCGGGATAGATGGCCCCTCCTACCCGCCTGGAGGCATAGTTGCCCACGATCAGCTCATCGGGATAGATCCGGATCGACTTGTTCGCCAGGACCTCCGTCAGTGCCTCGGCGCTCCGGATATAGGGCGACTTCTTCCGGTTCGCCTTGGCCCTGAAGTACCGCGTCCAGATCATGGCCCTTTCGATGCAGACCCCGGGATTGGCCCGCTGAACGGCTTCCTTCAATGCATCTATTCGTCCAGGTTGACGTGGCATTTCGCTCGTTGGCAATAACATGGGCTCCCCCTTTTACCCCCCCCCAAGAGGTCCCGGGCCTTTGTTTCCGGTTCGTGATAGCGTCGGAAGATGTGGGTAAGGGTTCTATGGGTAAAGATGCTGTTCATGACGGGAACACGCAGGAGAAGCGAGAACAGCCAGTAGGCCGCCGCCATGGACGCCAGCAGGTAGGCGACCACCCAGTTGGCGGGCATATCGACCGCCAGAACGCCCCGGACATTGAACCCTGTAAGGCAATCCTTCTCCATCCGAACGCCTTTTATCCTCTGCGCGGGGCAATAAACAACGCCGGAGATTGCTTTGGTTTTGGGTCAGGCGGAGCGGTCCGTCTTCGGCACGACCAGCGTGCGTCCCGTACTTTTCCCTTTCAGGATGAGCTGGATCGCGTCGTCCAGGTCGTCCAGGGTGATTGTCCTGACCAGGCGCTCCAGGTCGGCGGGCTTCCAAGGCCCGGCGAGATTCCGCCAGACGTCGAGGCGCACGTCCATCGGGCACTGGACCGAATCGGTCCCGAGGAGCTTGATGCCCCGGAGGATGAAGGGGAAGACGGAGGTGGCGATCGCCCCGCCGCCGACCATGCCGCAATTGGCGATGACGCCCAGGTAACGGACCGATTTGATCACGTTCTCCAGGGTCTTTCCGCCCACCGTGTCATACGCCCCGGCCCACAGCTCCTTGAGCATCGCCTTGGGCGAATCCGTGTTGAGCGTTTCCCGGTCGATCACATCGGCGGCGCCGATCTGTCTGAGATAGTCCGCCTGCGCCGGATCGCTTGCCGCCGTGACCTGGAAGCCGAGCTTCGCGAGGATCGACACGGCCACGCTCCCCACGCCGCCCGAAGCGCCGGTGACCAGGACCGGCCCCTTTTCGGGCGACAGGCCGTCGTGGAGCATGTGCCGGATCCCGAGCGCGGCGGTGAAGCCGGCCGTTCCGAGGATCATCGATTCCCTGAGGTCGAGCCCTTCCGGCAGCGGCACCGCCCATTCGGCCGGTATCCGGCAGTACTGGGCATAGCCGCCGTCCGTGTCCATGCCGAGGTCGTATCCCGTCACCAGGACGGGATCGCCCGGTCGGAAGCTCGCCGTCGTCGATTCCGCGACGACACCCGCCGCGTCGATGCCGGGGATGTGGGGATACTTCCGGGTCACGCCGGGGTTCCCCGTGGCGGAGAGGGCGTCCTTGTAGTTGAGCGACGAGTGGTCCACTTTGATCAGCAGATCCCCGGGGGGCAGCGAGGCGATGGGAAGCCTGACGACCCTTCCCCTGAAGCCTTCCCCCTCCCGGCTGACCTGGTAGGCGACAAACGATCCGTTCATATGGGCTCCTTTCCTCCGGTGCTGGCGAGTCCTGGCGGGTCCGCATCTTCCGCGGCGTTGGGATCCTTCCGCGGGCGGACGACAAGTGGTAACAGTCTTTTCATATACCGCAGGCGGGAAAAAGGCAACGGGGAAGAAAGGCAAGGCCCCGTCAAAGTCGGCTGGATGATGGTTCCCAGACGAACCTTTGTGGAATTTTTGGGGTGCCCGTCTCGGCGAGGGAAGCGTCCGCGAAGCGGCCCATTCCCATTGTCTGAGCCCGCAGGGCGAGTTTGGGAATGGGAGCGGCCGAGCCGTAGAACGGGCCAAAAATTTTACAGGTGAGTGGCGGGACCCTCTTGCAGCCACATCAGAGTGATGGCGCCAACTTTGACGCAGCCCTGGGAAGAAAGGCGCCGTGATCACGGTCAAAATCATTGACAAAGGGTGCGCATCATGCTTTATTACCTCACCGAGTGCTCGTCAATACGCATGTCTAAACAATAAGTTGCGCCGATCGGAGGAGCTGGCCTGCCTCTCCTGGAAAGGCGCTTGCCGCGCCTGGCATCCGCCACGGGCGGTGCGGGAGCGGAGCCGGAAACGGCGGACCTCATTTTCATGGGAGGAGCAGGAGGATGCCAACGGAGAATATCACCGGGCGGCTGGCGCGGTACATGGTGGAGGCCAGAGAGACGGCTCTGACGCCGGAGGTGGCGCGGGAAGCCATGCATCGCACGCTGGACACGCTGGCCGCCATGGTTTCGGGCGCCCATCTCAAGCCCGGAGAGATGGCGATCCGGTACGCACGGTCGCAGGGGGGCGTCGCGGAGGCAACCGTCGTCGCCACCGATATCAGAACCACGGCCGTCAACGCCGCTCTGGTGAACGGGATGTTCGCCCATGCCGACGAGACCGACGACTTCGATCCGCCGACAAAAGCCCATCCGGGAAGCGCGGTTGTGCCCGCGGCCCTGGCGATGGCCGAGCGTGAAGGCCGATCGGGCACGGAACTGCTCCGTGCGGTGGCGCTGGGCTACGACGTCTGCTGCCGCTTTCTCCTGGCGCTGGGACCGGAGCTGGTGCGCGGATCCCACCGCAGCGCCGAGGGGACCAGCTCGACGCTCGGCAGCGTGGCCGCAGCCGCCTCTCTGGCCCGGCTGGACGAAAAGGGGATGCGCTACGCCCTCTCATATGCAGCCCAGCAGGTATCGGGCCTCTGGAGCTGGGTCCGCGATGCCGAGCACGTGGAGAAGGCCTTCGACTTTTCCGGCATGGGTGCCCGCAACGGCGTCACGGCGGCCGTCATGGCCCAGCTGGGATTCACGGGCGTGTGGGACGTCCTGGACGGCGAGCACAACGCACTTGCGGCCCTGTCCAGCAATCCGAAACCCGAGGAAATGGTGGCGGGGCTCGGGAGTCGCTATATCGTCACCGAAACGGCCATCAAGCCATTCTCCGTCGGCTATCCGATCCAGTCGCCCCTGGACGCGTTCCTCAGGCTCCATCGCCGGCACGGGCTGACGGTGGACAACGTGGAGCGGATCGTCGTGAAGCTCCCGGAGGACGGCGCCCGCATCGTCAACAACCGCTCCATGCCAGACGTGAACTGCCAGCATATCATCGCGCTGGCCCTGGTGGACGGTACCGTTTCTTTCGCGGACAGCCATTCCTACGAGCGGATGGCCGACCCGGCGGTGTGCGCCGCCAGGGACAGGGTGCAGCTGATCGCCGACCCGGGGCTCATGGATCCGGCCGCACCGCGAAGCGGCCTGGTGGAGGTGACGCTCCGGGACGGCCGGACCGTCAGCCACCTTACCCGCCACGCGCCGGGCACGAAGGAAAACCCCATGGATACGGAGGGCGTGAACGCAAAGGCGCGGCTCCTGATGGGGCCGATACTCGGCGACGACAAGGCGGAGGAGGTGATCAGGCGGTTGAACGCCCCGGAAGCGCTGAAGGATGTGCGTGACCTGCAGCGATTCCTGACCTGCGACGCCCGCTAGCCCCCGGCCCTCCGCTGTAACCGACCGCCAAAGGGCGGATAACGGCGTTGGCGCCGCCGTGATCTTTGCCAACCCGCCTCGGGGGGAGAACACCCTCATGCCGGTGATCCGGATCGGGGAGGCCGATCGGGCCCGCCGGACCCGTGATGAAACGGGACGATACGATCGGCAAACCGACGGCGCTGCAGGATATGAGCCTCGAATATCAGATAGCGATCGCCCTTCTGCTCGACCTGGCCCTCGGGGATCGCCGGTGGCTTCCCGGCCCGGTGCGCCTTATCGGTTGGCTGGTCGCGGCCATGGAAGGTCCGGCCCGAAGGGCGATGCCCGATGCCGGGGCCGCCGGGACGGTGACGGCCGTCACTGTCGTCGCAGTGACGGCGCTGGTGACCGCCGCCCTGATCGGGGTCGCCGGGGAGTTCCATCCCCTTCTGGGCGATGCGGCGGGGATCGCCGTGCTCTATATGACGCTTGCCGTTCGGGATCTGACCCGCCACGGCATGGCGGTCTACCGGGCGCTCGAGGCATTCGATCTGGGAGAGGCGCGGCGTCT
>JBFMBA010000277.1:0-2589 GCA_040755475.1 Thermodesulfobacteriota bacterium | reverse complement strand
CGCCAGCGCCGGTCCCGCCCGTCCCTTCCGGGCCATGGCATAGCCGTCGATACAGGTCATCACCGACGCCGCCTCGCCGGGAATGCGCATCAGGATCGATGTGGTCGATCCGCCGTACATGGCGCCATAGTATATTCCCGCAAGAAGGATGATCGCCGACGTGGTGTCCATGCCGAATGTGGTCGGAAGCAACATGCTGATCCCGGCCAGCGGGCCTACCCCCGGCAGGACACCAACCATCGTCCCGATCAGACAACCAACCAGGGAATACAGGATGTTGGCCGGTGTAAAGACCGTAGAGAAACCCAGGAGGAGATTGTGAACAGTTGCATCCATCAGAAACCCCATCCCCCCCTCGGCAGAGGGACCCTGAGCAGAGTGTCGAAAAGCCAAAACGAGCCAAACGCAAAACCAATGGTCAACGCCGCCGTCAGCCATGGCTTGATCCGTTCGACGACACCGAAAAGAAAACCCATTGCGATCAACAGAGTCAGGCGATAGCCGATCGTCTCCATAAAAAGTGTGATAAAGATGCAGCACCCCAAAATCGCAACCGCTTGGGGCAACTCGGACCAGGTGATGGAACGCAGAGGCGGCGAGCCCCTTCCGACGGCGATCAGTATGGCACCCAAGAGGATCAGCAGAACAGCGAGCAGCAGGGGGGCGTAGCCCGGCCCGGGATGGCTGGCGGTCCCCAGGGGCAGGACCCGCCGTTCCCAAAGGACAAACAGGCCCACGATAACCAGTACAGCCCCGCTCAAGCGGTCAACCGTCATGCAGCACCTCCCCTCTCCCCTCTGTACTGATTGCCGCATTTCCCTGACAGGCGCAGGCAGAGGAGTATATCCGACAGCGCTCTTTTGTCAAGGCGATATCGATCGGATGTCGATCTGAAATGACCCGTCTGGGCCTCAATTACCTTGACACCCCGGCGAGGGTTTCATATATTTTCGCCTGTTCACCGGGCCGCTCTGACGCACGGGAAGCCCCGCGTACCGGCCTGCGGTCCCGGTCTGAAGGCCGTGCCGCAGGTCGCAAAGCGGGATGACGCTTCCTCTTGCCCCGCGCCATTCGACGGCGGTCGAGGCAGAATCAACTGAAGGAGGCACCATGGAAAGAATCGGATTCATTGGTTTGGGAACGATGGGTCAGGCCATGTCCCGCAGGCTCATGACGGCGGGGTACCCGCTGACCGTATGGAACCGCACGCCCGAGAAGGGAAACTCCCTGCGCGCGGATGGCGCCGCATGGGCCGACTCTCCGAAGGGGGCCGCGCAGGCTTCCGATGTGGTCATCACCATGGTCACCGATGCCGCCGCCTCGGAGGAGGTCATCTGCGGCCCCCGAGGGGTGCTGGAGGGCGCCCATCCCGGTCTGATCGTCATCGACTCCGGAAGCATCGAACCGGAGGCCTCCCGCTCCATCGCCGAGCGAGCCCGAGCCCGAGGCACCGCCATGCTCGACGCGCCCGTATCGGGCGGGCCCAAGGTCGCCGCCGAGGGCCGCCTGGGAATCATGGTCGGAGGCCCCAAAGAGGCCTTCCACACCTGCGAACCGATTCTGAAGCAGCTTGGCAGCATGGTGCTGCACATCGGAGAGAACGGGAAGGGGACGACCCTCAAACTGATCGCCAACATCATCATGGGCGTCGCCATCCAGGCGGCGGCCGAGTCGCTGGTGTTGGCCGCCAAGGCGGGCATCGATCCGCAGATGGTGATCGACATCACCTCGCTCCCGGGCACGGGTCCCCAGACCGGGGCGATGGCGACCCGCGGACCCCGGATGATACAGCACCACTTCTACCCGCCCCACTTCTCCACCAACAACATGCACAAGGATCTGACGGGCGCGCTGAAGCTTGCGGAGAAGTACGGGGTGTCCCTGCCGACGGTGAGCGCTGCCCGGGAACTTCTCCGGGCGGTGCAGTCCCAGGGGAACGGGCATATCGATTCGAGCGCCGTGGTGACCCTGTTGGAAACCATGGCCCACACCACGATCGGCCCGCACCCCAAGGCCGGCTGACTTTCCGTTCCACCCCCCCGGTACCGGAACGTACCGGGGCGGGCATGAAGGAACGGCCCCTCCGGCCGTCCGCAGGGCTGGGTGACCGGAGGGCCTCCCGGCCGCGTGGCCTATGACCAGAAAGGAGCACAGACATGCCGAAAACCCTGTTGCAGCCCGATGGATACATACCGCGCGGGCCTTTCTCAGCGGGTATCCAGGTCGGAAACCTCGTGTTCGTTTCGGGACAGATCTCCCGGGACAGGGATGGAAAGCTGGTCGGACCCGGGGACATCAAGACCCAGACCCGGGTCGTCATCGAAAGAATCGGGGCCATCCTGGCGGAGGCGGGCATGACGCTGGAGGATGTGGTGTCCACAACGGTGTACCTTCAGGATCTGAAGGACTATAAGGACATGAACGAGGTGTATGCGGCGCTCTTCAAGAGGGATTTCCCCGCGCGGGCCACCATCCGGGCGGACCTGGCCGGCGAGGGGCTGCTTGTCGAGATCGCCGCGATTGCCGCACGGGGTTGAGAAAGGAAAAGGAGGTCCCATGACACCCGACAACAGCCTGTTCCGGCTTACG
>JBFMBA010000276.1:0-2190 GCA_040755475.1 Thermodesulfobacteriota bacterium | reverse complement strand
CAGGTGTACGGCGGCTATGGGTACTGCGCCGAGTATCCGGCCGAGCAGTTCCTGCGCGACGCGAAGATCGCGTCGATTTACGAGGGGACGAACGGCATCCAGGCGCTCGACCTGGTGGGGCGGAAACTCGGGCTCAGGAAGGGGATGTACTTCATGAACCTGCTGGGCGAAATGGGCGCGACCGCGGCGAAATACCAGTCGGCCCTGCCCGCCCTTGCTGCCGACGTCCAGGCGGCCGTCAACACCCTGGCCGAGACGGCGATGCTCTTCGCGACGCAGGGCAAAGCGGGGAAATACCTGATCCCCGTCGCAAACGCCACCCCCTTCCTCATGATGATGGGGCAGGCCGTCACGGCCTGGCTCCTGCTCTGGCAGGCGGGCGTGGCGAACGAAAAGCTCACCGCCCCGGACGGCGGCGGAGGGGATAAGGCCTTCTACGAGGGCAAGCTCGCCGCGGCCCGCTATTTCATCAAGCACGTCCTGCCCGAGGTGGACGCGGCGGCCAGAGCGATCAGAAGCGAGGACCTCTCCATGATGGAGATCGCCGACGAGGCCTTCGCCTCCTGATAAAACGCAGGGCGACTGGGCGCGCGCCGCAAGCCCCACCCTGCGGGCCGCGTTGAAGGACACATTGAAAAAGGCCCTACCACAACCGGAGGGCACCGCCCCGTGGGCGGAAAATCACCTATTCCTAAAGAAGGAGATGCACATGGAAAATCGAAAAGAACTTCTGGATGAGATCTTCGAGACGGCGCTTCAAAACGACATGACCTATTTCGGCTGAACCCAATCCGTTCTTGCAGCTTTGCAGGAAAAATTGCATGTGGGCAGTGCGGAAGTTTTCAAAGCGGGCAGCGCGCTCGCCGGAGGTGTGGCCCGAAGGGGCGAAACATGCGGAGCGCTCACCGGCGCCATCATGGCGGTTTGCTGCGTCGTCGGAAGGGAAAGACTCGAGGACCGGGAGCAGTATGGAAAGGCGATGGAGGATGCGGGCCGCGTCTATGACCGGTTCAATGAAGCGGTCGGCCACACGCTCTGCTGGGAGATCCACAAGAAGCGGTTCGGCCAGGTTTATCGCCTGTTCGTCCCGGAGGAAAGGAACGCCTTTCACGAGATGGGTGGCCACAGCAGGACAGGCTGCCCCGAAGTGTGCGGGATTGCAGCCCGGATCGCCGCCGACATCCTTCTCGACATCAAGGAGAGGGAGCCCCAGCGTTGAGATGTGCAGGCGGGATGTTCACGGCCTGACGGAAACAGTGGAGAAGTGGAATGAGTGTTGAACGCATATGGCAGGGGAGCTACCCTCCCGGCGTCCCCCGGGAGCTGGACGTGGAGACGATGACCCTGCCCGAGATCCTGACGCGCACGGCCGGGCGGTTCCCCAACGTCACGGCGCTGGTTTTCATGGGGAAGAAAATCTCCTACCGCGAGCTGGAGGCATCGGTGAACCGCTTTGCCGGCGCGCTGACGGCGATCGGAGTGAAGGCGGGTGATACGGTGGGCATGCTCCTGCCCAACATGCCCCAGTTGGTCATCGCCGCTTACGCGGCCATGCGGATCGGCGCCGTGGCGGTACCGCACAACCCCCTCGCCTCTGAGGAGGATCTCATCCGCCAGTGCAGGGAATCCGGCCCGGCGGTCCTGATCACCCTGGACCTCCTGTTCCCGAGGGCTCTGGACGTGAAGGAAAAAACGGGAATCCGGTCGATCATCGTCTGCCACGTCCCCGACTATCTCCCCTTCCCGGGCAACTTCCTCCTCCGGTATGCCCACAAGGATCTGTACCGGAAGATCGCGCCGGCTCAGGGGATACACGAATTCCTGGCCCTGCTGGGCGCCCATCCCGCGACCCCGGTGGAAAACCGCGCCCGCTGGGAGGAGGCGGGAACAATCCTCTACACCGACGGAACGACCGGAGCGGGCAAAGGGGTCATGCTGACCCACGCGAACCTCTCCTGCAGCGCCCGGCAGCTCCGGGCATGGCTCCCCGATTTGCAGGACGGAAAGGAGAGCATGCTCGCCGCCATCCCCTTTTTCCATGGCGCCGGTTGGACCGCGATACAGAACCTGTCTATTCTCGCCGGCTGGACCGACATCCTCGTCCCCCGCCCGGAAGCGCAGGTCGTCATGGATATCATGGGCAAACACAGGCCGACCGTCTTGCCGGCGATGCCCGATGTGTACGGCAGC